>NZ_JBQCIT010000026.1:0-82654 GCF_051953455.1 Parafilimonas sp.
TTTATACAATAGAACGACAGCGTAAATTGTACGACATTAATAAATCTTTCTTCTTCAAAACAAAATATCCCAGCATAAAATTTTTTTACGGAGATGGCTTTGAAGGATTGCCGGCCTATGCGCCTTTTGATAAAGTGCTTATTACGGCAGCGGCGCCTTTTATCCCGCCTAAATTAGTGGAGCAGTTAAAAACTGGCGGCTTAATGGTGTTGCCTGTGAATGAAGGCGATAAACAACGTATGTTGCGCCTTACCAAAAAAGCTGATGGCAGTTATGATGAAGAATGGTTTGATTATTTTTCTTTCGTACCTATGTTGAAAGGGAAAAATAATTAGAAAAAATTCAGGCGTTTACGTGTTCACAGGTTCACTTGTTTGACAAGCTGGTTAAGTTTAAAACGCATGGTTTAATTTCAGTCCGTGAACAAGAAAATCATGACCTTGTAAACTTAAATTTTATTATGGCAATACGCATTTTTATAACCGGCGGCACATTCGATAAAGAATATAATGAGCTTACCGGCGAGCTTTTTTTTAAAGATTCGCATTTACCGGAAATGCTTAAGCTTGGCCGCAGCAATATAGATGTTGATATACGAACGCTAATGATGATTGACAGCCTTGGCATGAGCAATGAAGACAGGGATTTGATTACACATCATTGCGAAACGGCTAAAGAAGATAAAATTATTATCACACATGGTACGGATACAATGGCTGATACAGCTAAAGTGTTATCCGGTAAAATAAAAAATAAAACAATTGTACTTACCGGCGCAATGATACCGTACAAGTTTGGCAGTTCAGACGGGTTGTTTAATCTTGGCAGTGCGCTGGCTTTTGTGCAAACCCTGCCGCCCGGTGTTTATATAGCTATGAATGGAAAATACTTTCATGCGGATAACGTTCGCAAAAACAGGCAAACGGGTATGTTTGAAGCGCCGTATAAGCAATGACGGGTTCTGTCAATAATTATAATTTCAATACTTTTGAAACACAATATTTTAAAATATGAGTAAAATAACTGCAGCCATTACTGCTGTAGGCGGTTATGTTCCGGAGTACAGGTTAACGAATAAGGAACTGGAAAAGATGGTTGAAACAAATGATGAATGGATAAGAACAAGAACAGGTATTAGTGAAAGAAGAATTTTGAAAGGGGCCGGTAAAGGAAGCAGCGATCTTGCCTTACCTGCCATTCAGGAAATAATCAAAAAGAAAAATCTGGACCCTCTTGAAATTGATTGCATTATTGTAGGCACCGTAACACCCGATATGGTTTTTCCCGCCACTGCAAATATTATTGCGGCTAAAATTGGCGCAGCAAATGCATGGGGTTTTGATGTAAGCGCGGCCTGCAGTGGCTTTTTGTATTCACTCACAACCGGGGCCACGTTTATTGAAAGCGGACGGTACAAAAAAGTTCTGGTGGTTGGCGTAGATAAGATGAGCGCCATAGTTGATTACACCGACAGGGCCACCTGTATAATTTTTGGTGACGGTGCCGGCGCTGTTTTATTGGAACCTTCCACCGATGAAACGGGTATCAAAGACAGTATATTAAAAAGTGACGGAAACGGTGCTGAATACCTGCACATGAAAGCCGGCGGCTCCCGTGAACCCGCCACTATTGAAACGGTTCAGGCTAAAAAACATTTTATTTACCAGGAAGGCAAGGCCGTATTTAAACATGCTGTAGAGGGCATGGCCGACGTAAGTGCAGAGATAATGAAACAAAATAATTTGAGTGCAGATGATGTGGCATGGCTTGTGCCGCACCAGGCCAATCTCAGAATAATTGATGCTACTGCAAACCGCATGGGGTTATCAAGAGAAAAAGTGATGATTAATATCCAAAAGTATGGCAACACTACTGCTGCAACCATACCGCTTTGTTTGTGGGAATGGGAGAAGCAATTAAAGAAGGGCGACAATCTGATTCTCGCTGCATTTGGCGGTGGATTTACGTGGGGCGCTACATGGGTTAAATGGTCTTACGATACCCAATAAAAAAGAGGTTGCATTTCGCAACCTCCATTATTTTCCTGCTATAATAATTCAATTAGATTTCAATGTGGTTGACTTGGATTTTTTTACAGGCAGGCTTACCAGTATTAAAATAAATATGGCTGATCCTACTATCCAGATCCAGGTATGGTCATACCAGGGCGATGGGTTTGCTGTAGCTGCAACTTTTGGATTCTCTGAAGTTTCCTGTGCATACAAACAGCAAGTAATGAAGCAAAAAATAAATAATAATGAAAACATCTTTGCAGCAGCCGTTTTCATAGTTTGTTTCATATATTTTTATTTGATAATTATTCAACAATCGCGCCAGTAAAGGATTGTATTAGTTGCTTTGCGTGCAAAGAATTAAAATACAAGTACTTTTGCCATAAAGAAATCATGTACGAATAAATCCTGGTACAGGCTTTATTGTGGATTAATTTACTTTTACCCAAACAATGTTTATTAATTTATTATGAACGCAGAACAGCAAAAGCCACTTATAGGATTTACAAGTGGTGATATTAATGGTATTGGTATTGAGCTTATTATTAAAACATTAAGTGATAACCGCATTCTCGACCAATGTACGCCCGTGGTTTTTGCGAGTAACAAGAGCATAAATTTTTACCGTAAATCAATGCCTGAAATCAATTTTTCGTATCAGTCTGTGAAAGATTTTTCACGTATTAACCATAAGCAGCTTAATATATTTAATTGCTGGGATGAAGAAGTGCCTATTTCTGCCGGACAGTTAAACGAAACCGGCGGCCGGTATGCAAGGATATCCTTGCAACATGCGGTGGATGCTTTAAAGGATGGGCTAATACAGGGCCTTGTAACAGCGCCTTTACATAAAAAGAATATCCAATGTGCTGAGTTTAATTTTACAGGCCATACGCCTTATTTGAAACATGCATTTGGTTTAAATGATGTGGTTATGCTGATGGTTGCTTCAAACCTCCGCGTGGCGCTGGTTACAGAACATGTGCCTGTAAAAGATATAGCTGCCCATATTTCCAAAGAAAGTATATTAAGCAAGCTTATTATAATAAATGAAAGCCTGAAAAGAGATTTTGGTATTGAAAAGCCAAAGATCGCGGTGTTAGGCTTAAACCCTCATGCAGGCGATGAAGGCCTTGTGGGTAATGAAGAACAAACTATTATAAAACCTTCTGTGAAGGAAGCAAAAGATAAAGGCATACTTGCTTTTGGGCCGTTTAGCGCCGATGCTTTTTTTGCAAGAGCGCATTACCAGCAGTTTGATGCTGTGCTGGCTATGTATCACGACCAGGGTTTAATTCCGTTTAAATCACTGGCAATAGGCGAGGGCGTTAATTATACAGCAGGAATGCCGGCAATAAGAACAAGCCCCGATCATGGTACCGCTTTCGATATTGCAGGTAAAGGCAAGGCAGACGCTTCTTCTTTTCTTGCAGCATTGTTTGAATGCATAGATATAATTAAACGCCGCGCAGATTATGATGAAAGCCGCAGTAACCCGCTGCGTAAAATGAGTAATGTAATTATAGCCAATGCCGCCGATGAAGCCATTGAAGTGAATGAAGATGAAAGTGAAAACTGATTTATTGTAGGCTCAAAATATAAAATACAGTGTCCTGAATTGCTTTTTTTGGATTGCATGTTTAAAGATTACTCACGATATACCACTCACAAAGCACGGTTAACCTGAAAGCAGTATAACGATGGTAAAAATCACCGCTACATTATTGAAATTTGATGAACAGGGTGAAAAAACCGGCTGGACTTATTTTGTAATACCTGCTGATATTGCACAGCAAATAAAACCCGGATGTAAGAAAATATATCGCGTAAAAGGTAAACTGGATAATTATAAAATAAGCAGCGTAGCTATAATGCCAATGGGCGATGGTAATTTTATAATGCCGGTAAATGCAGTTATGCGCAAAGCAATTGGCAAACGCAAAGGCGCAATAATAACTGCAATGCTTGAAGCCGATGATAAGCCGCTGCAATTAAATGAAGATTTTATGGCCTGTTTAAATGATGAACCGGCAGCGCTGGAACATTTCTATTCGTTAAACGGCAGCCACAGAAATTATTTTAGTAAGTGGATAGACAGTGCTAAAACAGAACCTACCAAAACAAAAAGAATTGCAATGGCCCTTTCTGCTTTATCAAGAAGAATGGGTTATCCTGAAATGATACGCGAACAAAAGGCAAAGAAAGAATTAGGTTGAGCCCGGGTTTCCTTGTTTATACTTATTTTAAGTTTCAAAATAGATCACACCGTTTTATAATCTTCTGTTTTCGGAATGGTATTCAATGTATCAATCACCATTTGCGGGGGCGCAGCTATTTTTCTTTTTACTGTATCCATCCATGCGCCATCAACAATTAATAGCGCAGCCAATTCATTGTCGTTTCTAAAAATTTCGTGCTGCATAGAGAATTTCCTGAAATCTGCTGAAACGGATTTCAGCTTTAGCGATATACTTATCTTATCACCCAAAATTATTTCCTTCATAAAACAACATTCTTCGCGGAATAAAACAGGGCCGATAGAATGTTCCCGCATTATATCTTCTGTTATGCCGTTATCAAACAAAAAATTGATGCGGCAATAAGCACCAAAATCATAATAAACAGAATGGCGTAGATGAAAATTAGGATCAAGATCACTCCACCTGATTTCAACTTGTTTTATATAATTCATGTATTGAAGATAATAAAGACACGTTAAAGCCTGTTACTTCGGCAATGGAAATGTTGCCCGAACCTGCAGTGTATTTTCATTTTTATAAAACCCAAATGTGGCATCTAAATAAATGAGGTTAAAAGGAGCAACTATAAGTCCGGCGCCATAAGCAATGTGTAATGTATTTGATTTTTCACCCGAAAGCCAAACGCGGCCATCATCACAGAAAATCAGGAAGCCTGCCTTGCCATTAAAGAACCAGGAATGAAAAGGTGAGATAAAACGAAGATCATTTGTGTTATAAAAGGCTGTTTTACCACGAAACCTGTCTGCCGGCACACCGCGGAATATTACACCACCGATTGAAGGATATTGATAAAATTCAGGGTTGCCTGTAACAGTAGAAATGCCAGCCCTTAGATTAAGTGAAAATTTTGATACCAGCGGAATATAAACGTAAGCATTCCCACCATACTTTATATAATGGCTTGAACGGTCGTTTACATTTTGCTCGCCCATTGCCGAAGCGTTAATATAAAAACCTTTTGTTGGCACAATGGCATCATTCAATAGCTGGTAACTATAGCTTAAACCGCCGCCTGCATAAGTTTGCCATTTAAAATTAGTGGTATTCATGCCGGGATTGGCAATAAACCTCGCCGTATCGTTTATCACTTTTATACCCTGCACACTGGCAAATGCACCAATGCTGCTATTGCCAAAATATTTTGTAAGCTGTGGCCTGAATATCCACTGCCTTGTTCTTGTAGTATAATATTTCAGTTTACGAATGCCTTCATGTGTTGTTTTGTTGCCCAGCCCATAATAAAATTGCCAGCGCACATGATCATAATTAGCTAACAACGACAGGTTTGATTTTAAAATAAGCTTTGGAAATAATGCCTTATAGGTAAGGCTTGGTGCCTTTTCCATGATGGAGTAATGCAGGCTGAAATTTTGCACAGAAGCAAAAGGACGCTTGTCCCATCTATTCGATAATATATTATAGCTAAGCCCTGCAAATAACCTGTCTTCCAGGGTAAAGAATAGTATGGGCGATATACCACGCCGGTTATACCGGAACCAGTCATAATGATAAGACCGGTTCATAGTATCGCTGTTGATGTGAATGCTGTTGGCACCATTTGTTTTAATGCCATCTTTTGCATAAACCGTTATGGTATTATTTTTTTTGCTTAACGTTGATATATCAATAACAGAATCATTATTCAGGCCATCACTTATTTTTATGCTGATGTTATTTTTACCCTCGCCTGAAATATGATAACTGTCATTGCCATTCAATCCAAATAATCTTATTTCTTTTGTTTCGGAAGACTTAAACGTTTTTGAATAATGAGGAGAGTTATTATCCGCTTCAAAAACCTGCAGCCGCACTTCGTTGTTATTAATGCGTTGCACATCAAACCTATCGTTATTGGAAGAACCTGTTACCTGCACTTCTTTGAAAAGAAAATGATAATATTCATTTGCCCATTCCACAATATGCCTGCGCCTTTCTTTAAGTTTTGAAGTTATTGCATTACCTGTGGCGGCATACATTTCCGGCGGGAATTGTTTAACGGCATTTTCAATAACCTCATCTGCCAGGGACTGCTGTAAATCTTTTGCAATGCTTATCCATTCTTCCAGGCTGGTTTGATTGAGTAGTCTCCGGTCAAGGTCTTTTTCCCGCTGGTTAATAAATTTTACACTTGGAATATCTTTTTTAAATTTTTGAAAATAGTTTAACCTGCCTATGCCTAAACCTGCACCAAACAATAACCCGTCATAATTGGAAAACGCCTGGTCGCGGTTCACGGGTAAAGGAATATATACCGTTTTATCGCCGCTTATTGTTTTGCCCCAAAGCCAGTTTTGTTCCGGCTTGTTCCAGTCGTTTAAAAACATATCGAACAACCTTGCTTTTATTAATGCTTTTTCATCAATACTAATATTGGTATTGTTGTTTAATGTATCCAGTAAAACCGTTGTTGTAATATAGCTTTCAAAATTGCCCGGCACGAGTTCTTCAAATACAAAAAATTTATCACCGAATACATTGTTGTATTCGCCAAGCAGTGGTTGCGAAGGCACATACCGGTAAGAAATATTTGCCGAATAAATACCCGCAGCTTTTGCCAGCATGGGCACAGGCGCACCGGCATAAGGATTAGAGGCAGAGCCGCCATCTGTTAACCTTTGTTCAACAAACGTTTTGCGGAAAAGTTCAGGAAGAATTTTCCCCAAATGTTTATCAACCGGCCTTATTAAATATTCTTTGCCGGCTGCATTTTGCACGTGCAGGTTCAGTAAATTGTTGTTAATACCGGTGGAAAGTATTTTAAAGCTGGCAGCACTGCTGTCAAGGTTTAATACGTGGATGGTGGCAGGCATTGTCCATTCATTCCTGTAATTATTGCCCCACAGCCAGCGCTTAAAACCGCCTGCTTCATATTCAGCACCGGGAATAATTTTTTGCCAGGGTCCGGCTGTATCAGCAGTTGTTTGTGCAATAACAAAATGGCAGGCAGCGAGACAGATTAAAAATTGTGGAAAAAAGAGATAAAATTTTCTCATACACTGCTATGTAAAAAAATCCTGCCAAGTATTATGTTAGTCAACCGGTCAGACGCTTTTAAAGCGTCTGACCGGTAGCAATTCTCTGAATGTGATGATATCCCGGCCTTACAACACCAGCGTTTCAAAAAGTTTATCCAGCGTTGTTTCAAGATCATCCGACAAACCGGGGTGTACTGGTGATGTTTGCACAATCGTGCTCCTCACAGCCGTTAACCACCTGAAGCGCCCCGCCAGCGGCAAGGCTGCAATGGGGCCGGCGCTTTTATCGGCTTTACATATCTGTTCAAACACAAGCAATCTTTTTTGCAGGTCATCTATATCAATCTCTTCACAAAAAGCAGCTATCTTTTTTTTATTCAGCTCATATTTTGTTTGCAAAAAACCGGCGGCAGCGCAATACATAATTACACCCACATTAAAGAATTCCTGCCGCTCCACACGCGGCACCACCCGTATAACGGCATATTCAAATAATAGTTTCTCTTGCATGTATTGCTTCTTTTGTAAAAATGGCTGATGCGGCAAACCTCGCCTTTAAAAACTGTGCATACATATTCCTTTTTATTTCCGGCGTTTCATCGCTATCGTTTTCTTCAAGCCATGCCGAAGGAATTAATTCTACTATTGCGTCAATTATCTCATCATTTAATATTGTATGAAACAATGCATCAACATCTTCAAGCCTTGACGCGTATTTCAAAAGCACATGATCTTTCACCTGTTCAAAAGGCCGCTGCGCATTCTTTAGAAAACTCTGCCATGCATGATGAAAATATAAAGAAGCGCCGTGATCTATCAGCCATAATTCCCTGTTCCATATAAGCATGTTGGTATTGCGTACTGTGCGGTCAACATTGCAGATAAAACAATCCAGCCACACAATCTTTGACGCCAGCATTTCATTCACCGGCGTAACAGCCGCATCAAATGTAACAGCGCCGGAAAGATAATGCAGCCCCATATTCAAACCCGTGCTGGCTTTTAAAAGGTCCTGGATTTCTTCATCAGGCTCAGTCCTGCCAAATGCAGCATCGAGGTTGGCAAAAACTATCTCAGGCACTTTAAGCCCGAGTATTTTAGCCAGCAAGCCGCCAATTAATTCTGCAATAAGCGCTTTTTTGCCCTGGCCGGCGCCTTTAAATTTTACCACGTACATAAAGCCGTCATCTGCTTCTGCAATGGCCGGCAGCGAGCCGCCTTCGCGCAGCGGCACCACATAGCGCATTACATTTACGGTTCTGATATCAAAAGCAATTGCCTGCATTTTTTTGTAATTGATAAGGGCTAAAATTATAGCAATGGAATGAATTGGAAGAAGCTGTTATAAAATTGCAGGTTGAAATTAAAGCCCGCTGTTAGTAAAGCACTATAATAACCGGGAAGGACTTTGGCCTGCCAGTAAACACCATACACCGGCAGCTTCGTCGGCTTCGTAGAAATAAGGTGCGCACCAGCCGTCATATTTAAAACCATTGGAAGTGTCTTCATCCGGGCATACCGGGCGCCTGCATTACGCCATCTAATTGCGGGAAATAAAGTTGATGGCGTAGCTTTTTCATTCTTTTCTAAGTGCCCGCCTTTACTTTGAAATATGTTGTTGATACCGGTAAAAACAACAGGACGGAAACTATTACTAAAAAAGCTATATGAGCAGTCATTTCAGACGTTGAGTTGAATGCACTTATTATAACATGATAGAGCAGCCATGCAATCGCAAGCCATCGTGCCCTGCCAACTCTAAAAAGCAAAAGAATGCCACAAGCTACGGCTAAAATTTCCACAAAAAGAACCCATATTGTTTCATACGGCTCATCGGAAAGCTCTTTTACATGATAAGCAAATCCCGTACATCCAACAAGAATAAATAAAACGGAAACTATAATAATAGGAATAGGACGTTTTTTCATTGCCGGTTAATTAATTATATTTTCATTTCAATCATCCATTGATGTCCAAACGGATCTTGAATATTTCCTTGCCTGTAACCATAATCGTAGTCTTGAGCGGGACTTAAAAGTATTGCTCCGGCTTCGATTGCTTTATTCATTACCGTGTTTACATCGTCAACAAAAAGACCTATAAGTGTTGTAACACCTTTTATTTTATTTGGTTCAAGTTGTCCCTTAGCTGGCCGCTCCTCATGCAAATGAAAAATTGTTCCGCCAATAGAAAGTTCAGCAACGTGAACACTGCCATCATCGTTCCACCATAGCCTGATCTCAACAGCTCCGAATGCTTTGTAATAAAATGAAATATCTGAGACGCCGGCCGGAATAAAAAGCTGGGGTGCAAAAAAGATCTTGTTATTTGTCATCGTTATACTTATTAGTTTATGTAGTGCATTCAAAATTAGCAGTGCCCAAACTTGCCACTCCTGTTGTTGCTATAGTTGCCCTGGTCATCTTTCATTTCCAGTTTCATTTGTTGTCCTTACAAAATAAATTGTGGAATTAAAAGTAGGAAAATTAACAGTCAGCCAAATGAAAACCAGTTCCAAATAAATTGCCATTTGATTTTTAGTTATCTCTTTCGATTTATGGATTGTGTTTGCAGCATCCATTTTAAACAGTAAAGAAGAAGGCAGCATTTTGCGGGGTGGGCGCTAATGTGCCTGATACCTGAATCCGCATTCAAAAAAAACGGGCGAGATGGTTTGAAAAGTAGCAGCCCATTGAAGTCGCACCGTTACTGATAATCTTTTATCTTACAAAATGTTTTATCATAAGCATATGCCTTGTGAGGCGCTGCAGCCATTCATCGTATGTTATTTTATATGGGACAGCGAAGGCCCAATGGATTCAACAATGATTGTTGAATCGCCCCCGAGCGGTTTTTGTTCCATCGTGTTTAATTATGGAGATGCTTATCACCTGCAGAATAAAAAATATGAGAAGCTGCCGGTGCCGCTCCAGTTTGCAGCAGGGCAAAGCATTTACAGTTATAATTTGTTTTTGCAGGGAACCATAGGCATTGCGGGCATTGTGTTTAAACCTGCGGCGCTGGCAACAATTTTTAACTGGCCCATGTTTGAATTTGTTGAAGAACGCATTGACCTGTATAAACTGTTTACGAAAGAAATTACGGATAAATATATAGCTGCTATTAAATCGGCTAATAATGAGCAGGAGAAAGTGGCGTTGCTGGAAGCATTTATGTTGCAGCAATTACGTATGCTGAAACCCGAGCCCGATTATATTGATGAAGCAGCCAATTTTATTGTAGAGCAGAATGGTATGCTGCAGGTAAACGACCTGCTTGAAAAAAGCTACATGAGCCGCCGCACTTTTGAAAGAAAGTTTTTTCAGAAGGTGGGGTTAAGCCCTAAATATTATGCCCGCATTCGCCGTATTGGCTATTTGTGCAATCTTATTGCAGGCAAAAAGAAAGTTGACTGGCCTAAAATTTTTTATGAATGCAATTTTTATGACCAGGCGCATTTTATAAAAGACTTTGAAGAATTTACAGGCCGCACACCACAGCAGTATTTAAAAGAAAATACAGAGCTCGCTAATTATGTAGAAAAACCGGCCGGTAGCTGATACTTTGTTGTCGCATTTTTACAACGGATTGACGCATACTTACAATGCCAGCCCGCGCCGGCTGAATAATTTTGTTCAACAAAACAAATTATTCAAAAACAAAAATGTATATCATGGAAACAACAATAGCAATGCAGCATGAGCTTAGTTTAAAAAATGCCTGCGTTGAATTTATGTTTGCTTATCAACAAAAAAATATTGATAAGATGTTATCGCTTTGCAATGCCGATGGCATAGTTGAATTTGTGCCTTTGGGCGATGCCGGAACCGGCAAAATTGGCGAGCTGGGCAAAGGCATCTGGACAGCTTTGATAGATTGCTTTCCTGATATTGATAACACTTTGGATGCTGCCGTTGCTGAAGATGAAAGCACCATTCGTTGCCAGGTTGTAATTCGTGGCACGCAGGCAAAAGACTTTGCCGGCATTGAAAGCAAAGGCAAAACTTTTGACAGCGACCATATTTTCGTTTTCCGTTTTAGCGACGATAATATTATTGAGCACATAACGGTTACCTGGGATCATTCAGATTTTATGAAGCAGTTAGGCGCCTGATTATTTTCGCTGCTAACCGCACACACTTTATTTGCCTGCGCCCGCAGGTAAGGCTTGCCATGCAGTATAATATGCATGCCGCATACATGGCAAGCTTTTTTTCTACCATTAAATAATTATTACAAACAATAATAAAAATCTATGAAAAGGTTTAATGCCATTGTATTGGCCATGATCTTCCTTCAGCACACATTTGCACAAGACGCTAATCAAAGCCTCTCGAATTTAAATACTGTTACTGCAGTAAATGCATCACTTCTTCCCGGAAATGATAGTGATATAAATATAGGTTCAGTTTCCAAATCGTGGAAAGATATATACCTTGATGGTTCAATCTATATAGGAGGTTCAAGGTTTATTGCTTATAACACAGGAACAGGTTTGGCAAATACAGCCCTGGGCGCGGATGCATTGATTGCAGGCACTTCGGGCAATAACAATACCGCGATAGGATTTAATACTTTACGCAATAATGTGGCCGGGCAATCAAACACAGCCAATGGTGCTTATGCTTTGTATGCCAACAGGTCGGGCTCGTTTAATACGGCTATAGGACATGCAAGCCTCTACAATAATGCAGAAGGCTGGGCGAACACAGCGGCAGGATATAAAAGTCTTTACAGTAACACAACCGGGCATGGTAATACTGCTAACGGCTACCAGGCGCTTTATTACAACATAAGCGGGGATTATAACACGGCAATGGGCGAGTCTTCGCTGTTCATGAATACAACAGGCACGGGCAATACGGCAAGCGGTTATTATACACTTGCGCAAAACACAACAGGTACCGGCAATACGGCAACGGGCACGGCTGCGCTTTCTGAAAACACAACAGGTTCAGGTAATACGGCAACCGGTAAGCTGGCCCTTAATCATAATATTACAGGCTATTCAAATACGGCTACGGGTATAGGCTCGCTTATGGCCAACATTTCCGGATATGAGAATACAGCAAACGGGTTAAGTGCAATTACTGCAAATACAAATGGTTATTCCAATACTGCCAGCGGGGCCAGGGCGCTTTTTAAAAATACATCAGGCTATCAGAATACAGCGGTAGGGGTAAGTGCCCTATACAACAACACCCGTGGTAATGGTAATGTTGCATATGGGTATAATGCGCTATACAATAATACAACAGGCAACAGGAACACTGCTATAGGGTATTTTGCTAACGTAAGCACAGGAAATTTAACCAATGCTACAGCCATTGGTTATATGGCCCGGGCAGACGGATCGAATAAAGTGCGCATAGGAAACACTGGGATTGTTTCCATTGGCGGGCAGGTTTCATGGACAACTTTTTCTGATGGCCGTTATAAAAAGAATAAAAAAGATGATGTAAAGGGGCTGGCTTTTATCAATTTACTTAAACCCATTACTTATACGGTTGATGTAAATGCACTCAATGCACATTATGAAAGAAATTCGGCAAATGACAGCGCCTATAACAATCTGAAACAGGAAATGCAGGCAGAAGCAGCGCGTGCAGCAACGATTGTTTACAACGGTTTTGAAGCGCAGGAAGTGGAAGCTGCAGCCAGGAAACTGAACTACAATTTCAGCGGTGTTGACATACCGCAAAGCAAGGACGGTTTATATGGATTGCGTTATAGTGATTTTGTAGTGCCGCTGGTAAAAGCTGTGCAGGAATTAAGCAGGGAAAATGAAGCAAAAGAGGAAAAAATAAATAACCTGCAAAAACAAATAGATGAGTTAAAGGTAATGATCGGTTCAAAACAGTTAACGGTCAATAATCAACAAGCTGCAGTAATAACTGGGGCATCGCTTGAGCAGAATATGCCTAATCCGTTTCATAATAGCACAACGGTGCCATATTCACTGCCTGCAAAGTTTTCATCGGCAAAAATTATTATCACCGATGTAAACGGTAAGCCATTAAAGGAATTAAATATTTCGGGTGGAGGTAAAGGCAGCATTCGTATTGATGCATCAACACTTGCTTCAGGCGCTTATTATTATTCCTTATATATAGATGGGCGGTTAGCTGGTTCCAGGCAAATGATACACAATTAAAAATAAGAGGACAAATCAATCGGTGCTGGTTTAATTGTGTAAGATTGGTTTGCGTGGAGATGCTTTTAAGCACTGTTATTTTTACTGCTGCTTATATAACAACGCAGCTCCGTTAAAAATATATATCGCACAAATTATAGCTTCTCCCAATATCAGCGGCAAGATAAATTTCATAAAACGCATTCTTAGCGAACCAGCCACATAGCATACGAGATCGGTGGGCGTAAAAGGCGTAAAAGACCATATTAATATAAACCAAAAGCCGTAACGGCCATTCAGCTTACGCCTCACCTGTTCGGTTTTGTGCGGGTATCGTTTTTCAAAATAACGTGCAAAACCCAGGTAGTCCGAAGCATAAAAAAGCAACGTCGCCACAACAAAAATGCTCGCCATAAATACAATTAATAATAAAATCGGTGTTGCCGAAAAAAGTATGATACCTGTTAACAAAAACGGCGTACTGGGCACAAGTGTAAAACCGCGTACAACACAAACTATAAAAAATGCTGCCAGCATTTGATGGTTGTAACGCTTAATAAATGCAGCAATATTTTGCCCGGTGAGATAGGGCGAATATATTACGTACAAAGAAATACAGGTTAATAAAAAACATACCCAAACTATGCGCAAAAACTTTTTTGTTACGAGGGAATCCATAAGCTAATTTTTGGCATAGTAAACAAATGCAGGAGGGATGTTAAGGAGTGCAAAACCACAGCTTACCGAAAAGAATTGCCGTTTAAGCAGGCTTATATCGTTTAATGAATATTGAAACTGTATATAATAACCGTTTGGTTTAAGCACTCTTTTACAGGCGTGCAAAATGCTGTTTTTTTGTTTTGCAGCAATATTGGCGAGCGGCAAACCGGAGATGATATAATCAACAGACCGGTCGGAAATATATTTGGGCAGGAACAACACATCATCATTTATTGTAGTAAGCCGTTCATCATGAAATTTTTCCAGCCGGTCAAAAAGCGTGGGATTAATTTCAAAAGTTGTAAGACTTGAATGCCGGCTCATTTTAGAAAGTATATGCCGCGTAATGCTTCCGGTGCCCGCGCCCAATTCTACAATATGCACGGTCTTTTTAAAATTAATAATACGGGTCATGCGTTTGGAAAGATGTGATGAGCTTTCTATTACAGAGCCTGTTTGCTGTATATTGCCGAATGCTGCTTTTAAAAACGTAAACATGTTTGCGTGATTTTATGAAGCAAAAAAATGCGGCCGCAAAACCATAGACAAATAAAATCGACAGGCCTTTATTAATTACTAACCAAGCGGTATTTAACAGGAATAAATAAAAAAGCAACTACGTACGAGCTTTGTTGCCGCCCAACAGCCATTGGTTGCCGTAAAACATAGTTTTATCGGTAATATTTTGTTGCAAGGCATCGATCGCTACTTTTACGTTATGCGTTTCAGGTTTTTAAATTATCAATCCCGTTCAGGAAAATTGCGCAGGGTTTTACTGCACCTGCTTTTTTGGTCAATATTTTTGGGGGCGCAGTGGTATTTTAATCTCGTATCGTTTAACAACCTGAGAAGCACGCCTGCCGCTTACTTATATCCAATAAGGATAACGGTTTGCTTAATGATGGTTTATTATCCATTGATATATTTTGTAATACCTGAATTCTTTGCAAGAAAAAAATATTTTAAAGGCATACTTGCATCGCTTTTGCTCGTGGTTCTATATGCCGTTATTGACGCGGGATGGGAAATGTCGATTCTCAACGCATGCCGGGAATGCATGGAAACATTAAAGGATCAACAACCTTCTTATTATAATTATTTGCAAAGGGGCAGTTTAAATGTTATCCTTACGAGAATAGCAAGTTTAGGTGTTATATACCAACTGTTGTTGTTAATGGCCTTGCCTGTTGGCATAAAAATAAGTACAGCCTATTTGCGGCAACGGGTGACCACGCTGCAACTGGCAAAAGAAAATGTGGAGCTGGAATTTAATTTTTTGAAATCGCAAATACATCCTCACTTTCTTTTTAATACGCTCAATAATATTTATGCGCTGATATTAAAGAATAAAAAAGAACAATCTGCAGAAACGGTTGCCCGCCTGGCTAATTTCATGCGGTATTCTTTGTACCAGGATGAAAAGGAAAATACCATCGGAAAAGAAATTCAGTTGCTGAAAGATTATATTGAGCTGGAAAAAATCCGTTTAAACCACACGCTTGTTAATTTTAATTATGAAGTTGATGATGCGTCGGTGGCTTTTCCGCCCTTATTGTTTATGCCGGTGGTGGAAAATGCATTTAAGTTTTGTGTGGAAGAAACCGGTAAGGTGAGCTGGATATCCATACAGTTAAATCTAAAAAATAAAAACCTGTATTGTAAAGTATCCAACACCTGCAAAAAAAATATGCCGGCAAAAGGAGGTATCGGACTGGAGAATATTCAAAAGCGTTTGAACTATTATTATGCAGATAATTATTCTTTTGAAACAAAAAGCGGCCAGCATTTATTTACCGTTATCACCAATATTAATTTGAGTAAAAAATGATTAACTGCCTGATAATAGATGATGAGCCTTTGGCAAGACAAATGATAGCAGAACATCTTGCGCACTTTCCTGATTGGGTGGTGATAAAAGAATGTATCAATGCCACCGAGGCCTGGCAGGCATTGCATGAATCGACTGTTCATGTATTGTTTTTAGACATACAGATGCCGGGCATCAGCGGCATTGATTTTTTGCGTTCATTAAAAAATCCGCCACTGGTTGTTTTTACTACGGCCTATGCTGATTATGCGGTAGAAGGTTTTGAATTGATGGCTGTTGATTATTTGCTAAAACCCATCACACCCGGGCGTTTTAAACAGGCGGTCATTCGTGTGCAGGAAAAATTAAGTTTGCCTGTATTGACAATAAAAGAAAAACCGGCAGAGCTTCAGCCGGGATCATTGTCATCTAATCATATTTTTGTAAAGATTGACAGCAGGCTGATAAGAATAAATTTTGATGATATATTATTTGCAGAAGCGCAGCGTGATTTTACAAAGATTTATTTTCATGAAAAAAATATCCTCATCAGCTTTCACCTGAAGATGCTGGAAGAAATGTTACCGCAGAATAAGTTTATCCGCATTCATCGTTCCTATGTTATCAATATGTCGAAAGTGGCTGGTATTGAAGGCAACCGGGTTTTTATTCATCAGCAGGAAATACCGGTTGGCAGTAATTATAAAGAGCATTTTTTAAAAAGCATGGGGATATGATTTTTTGTGCTCAACAATCTTGATGGCCCGTGTATTGATATATGTTATTGCATACCTGTATGCTTAAGCCTTAAAATAACAATATAATTTCGCTTTATCTTATAGATAAGTCTATAACGGCGGGTAATTAATGTTTGCCTGAACCGGGAATGTTTTGAGCTTTTATAACCAATATCGGGTTGTTTTTGCAGTAGTTTCATCTTAAGTTCTAATCTGCGTTAAAATTTGTTTAAGACTTCTGGCGCCCAATTTGTTTCAAGATAAATAACGATTTCCCAAAAATCTTTTTGAGCTATTAGAGACCAAACTATTTCTTTTTCCATGTCTTGAATTGCTGCATCAATTCAGTGTGTGTAATGAAATTGCCCTTTTCATATTCTTCTTCTGACTCCATAATAAGGTTTTTATCTTCCTCTGTTAATTCATCCCACCAGTCTTTTACTTCCGGGCCTGATGCCGGCAAGGCCTTAGCTTCAGATAGCAACAATTCACTATCACAGTTATCAATCAGTTTGTGCAATTCATTTTTTATATCAGCGGTCATACAATTCTTTTATCAAATTTATTGATTTCTTATTGATGTTGCACAAGGCTGCTATGAAGACGCTGCTACGGCGAGAAGGCGATGGCAATACTAAACGAACCTGTGCTATTTTATAATCATATGCAATTAACTTGTGGGAAGATGCTTAGTCCTGAAAAATGAAGTTGTTTGTTTTAGAACATATATAGCTCTTTCAATTGCCAGTCCAAAAAACATACAGTTCAGTATAAGTCCGCCAAGAAAAAGTTCTCCGTTATGGGAAAAGAATTTCCAGAATAATACATGCGTGGGGAAACGAAGAATGTAAAATGTTTTTGAAAGTGCTACTAAGAAAATATTGTTGTTTAAAGTCCCTTCATCTTCTCCCCATGCTGCAATAAAACAAGGAATAAGCAGTAGGCCGATTAAAACAGACGCAAACAAAAAAAATCTTTTATTGAAATTCCTCATTTTACGGGTATTGATAAAGTAGCATACAATAAATATAAAGTGCCCGCCCAGTCCATAAAATTTGAAGGGCTTTGCAGGCACGTTTAAGTTGCGGTCTCAACCTGAAAATTGCTCAGAGAAGGCAGCAAATTAATTTCCCCCTACACCTTTCCGTTCTTAATCTCTTCCACAATATTCGGGTCGAGCAATGAAGTGGTATCGCCAATATTTTTGGTTTCGCCTTCAGCTATCTTGCGTAAAATACGGCGCATAATTTTTCCGCTGCGTGTTTTAGGCAGGCCGCTTACAAACTGTATTTTGTCGGGCTTGGCAATAGGGCCTATGATACGGCTAACGGTCATGGTAATATCGCGTTTGGTAAGCTCGGCATCGTGGGTGCCGGTATAAATTACATAAGCATAAATGCCCTGGCCTTTTATATCGTGCGGGTAACCAACCACAGCGCTTTCCACCACACCGCTGTGCATATTAATGGCATTCTCCACTTCTGCAGTGCCAATACGGTGGCCGCTTACATTTAATACATCATCCACACGACCGGTAATGCGGTAGTTGCCATCCTTATCTTTTAAAGCGCCGTCGCCGGTGAAGTATAAACCGGGATAGGCAGCAAAATAATTGGTGCGGCAGCGTTCATGATCGCCATACGTGGTGCGTATAATGGAAGGCCATGGAAATTTAATACAAAGGTTGCCTTTATATAAACCTTCTTCATCAGGTTCTGTGACTTCCTGGCCATTTTCATCCACCAGCAACGGCTGCACGCCAGGCAGCGGAAGCGTTGCCCAGCTTGGCTTTGACGGAGTTACGCCAGCCAGGTTGGATATTAATATGCCGGCCGTTTCGGTTTGCCACCAGGTATCAACAACGGGGCATTTTTTCTTACCGATATTTTCATTATACCAATGCCAGGCTTCTTCGTTAATGGGCTCGCCAACGCTGCCCAGTATTTGCAATGAAGAAAGATCTTTATCTTTTAAGGGCGCTTCACCAAAACCCATCAAGCTGCGTATGGCCGTGGGCGCCGTATATAAAATATTGACCTTGTATTTGTCAACAATATCCCAGAAGCGGCCTGCATCAGGCCAGGTAGGAATGCCTTCAAACATTAAGGATGTTGCGCCTGCTGCCAGCGGCCCGTAAACAATATAACTGTGCCCGGTTATCCAGCCAATATCGGCCGTACAAAAATGCACCTGCGGAAACTGGTACTGAAATACGTTTACAAAACTGTAAGTGGTAAATATCATATACCCTGCACAGCTATGCACCACACCTTTTGGCTTCCCGGTGGAGCCGGATGTATATAAAATAAATAACGGGTCTTCCGCATCCATTTCTTCTGCATCAAACTTAACAACACCGTTCTTCTCCACCTGTTCTTCTGCATACAGCATTTCATCTTCCCACCAGATATCGCGGCCTTTTATCATAGATACAGGTGTTCTTGTTCTTGTAAAAACAATCACTCTTTTTACCGTTTTATTGCCTACCAATGCATCGTCTATTACGTCTTTCAGCGGAATAACTTTCTCGCCGCGGAAGGCACCATCGCAGGTAATAATGTATTCGGCATTGGCATCTTCCAAACGGTCGGCAATGCTTTGCGCGCTAAAGCCGCCGAATATAACGGAATGAATAGCGCCTATTCTTGCGCAACCCAAAACAGCATAAGCCAGTTCGGGCACCATGCCCATATAAATGCAAACGCGGTCGCCCTTTTTAACGCCATTATTCCTGAGCATTTGTGCTACCTGGCAAACACGTTTATGCAGGCGGTTATAAGTTACCACCCTTGTTCTTTCTTCAGGATTATTCGGCTCCCATATAATAGCCGGCAAATCGCCCTTCTCTGCCAAATGGCGGTCGATACAATTCTCTGTAATATTTAATTTACCACCTTTATACCATTCAACTTTGGGTTCGGTAAAATTCCATTCGAGCACTTTATCCCATTTCTTTTTCCATAAAAAACTGTCAGCTACTTCGCCCCAGAACTTTTCAGGGTTTTCAACACTTTGCTTGTAACGTAACTGGTATTCTTCTAACGATGTAATCTGAAACGGATATGGCATGAGCTATATATTTATTGTGAGGCGTAAATTTATTAAACATCTTTACATAGCAAAGAATAAAAATGTTTTTATTAACGGAGTGGTAAGCCTCTGCTTTATTTCAGCGGCTATCTTTGTGAATGTTGACAGGGTTCGTGAATCGTCAATCGTCAGATGCGAATGTAAGCTCGTTGAAAATTTATAGTTGTTATGGCCTTGCAGGCAGCTTGATTTATTTGGTGACCAGCAATTGATACATTGTGGCATCGTTCCTTGCGTCGCAACACTTGTGCCGTTGAACAGATGGCAGCTTGTCTGAACCCTGATTTGTGGGATTAAAGGATTTACAGGATTGATTTTCGTGAAAAGTGAATCGTGAAACGTGAATGTAACAGCTATAAACAATTAAGCGCTTGAACATACTCACGCTGATTAAACCTAAACATCAAGGCTAAACCGCTGAAAAGTCATCAGCACAAAAGTTTAATCAGGGCGTGGGAAAATGTGCTGAAACCGACGAAGAAGGTTAGTAAAGACAATTAAAAAACAAATATGATACTGAGCAATATCATTTTTTCTTGATTTTCTTTCCTGCCCGACTGATTCGGTCAGGCGGGGGCTACTTTCTTTTATCAAGAAAAGAAAGTGACAAAACTTAAAATAGAAACAATCTTATCATCCCCTTGGAATTAAAAATAGAAGAAGGTTCAATAATAAAAACATGTCAATTGAAGTAAAGAATCTTTTAAAACAATACGGCGAACAAAAAGCGGTGAACAATGTTTCCTTCTCTGTTGGCAAAGGAGAAATTGTAGGTTTTCTTGGCCCGAATGGCGCTGGTAAAAGTACGACCATGAAAATGATAACCGGGTATTTACAGCCTGATGCCGGCGATATAAAAGTGTGTGGCGCAGATGTGAATAAGGATGTGATGAATGCCAAGAAAAAGATTGGTTACCTGCCGGAATCCAATCCTTTGTACTACGATATGTATGTAAAAGAATATTTACAGTTTATTGCCGGCGTGCATAGAGTTCAGCATGCAAAAGAAAAAATTCAAAACGTTATTGAGTTAACTGGCCTGGCAATTGAAAGCAAAAAGAAAACGGGCCAACTTTCCAAAGGATACAAACAGCGTGTTGGCCTGGCAGCAGCATTATTACATGATCCTGAAGTTTTGATCCTGGATGAACCCACCAGCGGTTTGGATCCTAATCAAATCATAGAAATACGTAACGTAATTAAAGAACAGGGCCGTAATAAAACCGTATTATTTTCTTCGCATATTTTACAGGAAGTGCAGGCCATCTGCGACAGGGTTATTATTATTAACAAAGGCCAGCTTGTTGCCGACAGCAGCGTGGAAGCGCTTAAACAAAATGTGCAATCTAACAGTATTGCAGTAAGATTTTCAACGAAGATCAATAAAGCGCAGCTTGAAAATTTGCCCGGCGCCAAACAGGTGGTTGCAGTAAATGAGCAAAGCTTTAAAATATCCACCAACGACACAAATGAGTTGCGCAGGCAACTGCTTGAATTCGCTGTTGCAGCGCAGCTCGATATAACTTCCTTACAAACGGAAGGCAATAACCTGGAAGATATATTCAGGAGCCTGACTTCGCCAGCCATGAATCGTCACACGTGAATCCATGTTGTTATATCCTGCAAAAAACCTCTCAGGTTGGTTGAACCAATCAAACATTAAACGTATCAACTATTCAACTTAACTACACACTATGCTACAAACATCAACGCTTCAATTTCTAAAGCAACTCGCAAAAAATAATAACAAGGAATGGTTTGATGCCAACCGCAAAAAATATGAAGCAGCCAAAGAAGATTTTACGGCTTCGCTTCAAGCTATATTATCAGGCTTCTCAACAATTGATACAACATTGGTATCGCTTGCGCCAAAAGATTGCCTGTTCAGAATTAACCGGGATATTCGTTTTAGTAAGGATAAATCCCCCTATAAAACGAATTTTGGCGCGTACATTAATGCCGGTGGAAAAAAGAGTAATACAGGTGGATATTATTTACACCTGCAGCCCGGCAATAGTTTTGTTGGTGGCGGTATTTACCAGCCTGATGCCGATATGCTGAAAAAAGTAAGGCAGGAAATAGATTACAATTTTGATGAGTTTAAAAGCATCATTAATAATAAAAAGTTTAAAACGGTTTATACAAAAGGTATCAGCAGCGATAGTGAATGGAGTTTAACAAGACCGCCAAAAGGTTATGATGAAAACAACCCGGCTATTGAATTTATAAAGCTGAAAAGTGTTGTAGCCACGGCACCTTTAAGTGATGAACAATTAACTGATAAAAAATTTGAAGCAACTGTTATAAAAGCTTTTGAAGCTTTATACCCGCTTATTATTTTTTTGAATAAGGCGGTGCAGGGTTAACACTGCTGAGATGTAAGATTATTTTATTCCCGTATAAACTGCCCAAAACTCAGGCAGCAGGCAATCCATGTTTCTGAATTATTCATGTTTTTATTTTCTAATTCATAAATTTATGTCGCTAAAACACCGCTATGAAACTGCTTATCATTGCCATTGCCGCCATTGTGTTTGAAGGATACCTGTTTTTTTATCACAATAAAAATGCTGTTGATACAACAACGGCAAGACAACAGGTTTTAAAATATAAACAAAAGAATAGTGCAGGCTGTGCGGTAAATATTGCTGCATTTAATACGGAAGATTCTTCCAATATTATTCCCCTGCTGAGGGGATGGGGCAATTACCGCATGCCCGTAACAGCAACAAACGACAGTGCCCGCATTTATTTTGAACAGGGCATTAATATGTATTATGGCTTTCATATTATTGAAGCACTGGCTTCATTTGATAAAAGCACAAAATTTGATACCAGCTTCGCTATGGGTTATTGGGGCAAGGCTTTGAGTTATGGCCCCAACATCAACGATTATGGCTATGCAGCTTCGCCGGAAGCATTGGTTGCGATTGCCAAAGCCAAACAATTTTCATCATCATGCACACCTGTTGAAAAAGCATTGATAACAGCCATGCAGATAAGATATTCGTCAGATACCACGCAAACGAGGGAATACCTTAACCAGTTATATGCAGATGCAATGAAGCAGGCACATGCACAGTTTCCTGAAAGCATTGATGCCGCTGCATTATATGTGGATGCATTAATGGTACAGCATCCCTGGGATTTATACGACAGGTATGGAAAACCCAAAGCCTGGACGCCGTCTATTGTAGCCGCCCTGGAAAGTATCATTAAAAAAGCACCGCTTCATCCGGGTGCAACCCATTATTATATTCACGCGGTTGAAGCATCTGATCATCCGGAGAAAGCTTTAAAAATTGCTGACGAATTATCAACGCTTATGCCGGGCGTTTCGCATCTCGTGCACATGCCAGCACATATTTATATACGCACAGGTAATTATACAAAAGGTTTTGATGTAAATGATAAGGCAGTAAAAAGCTATGAAGATTATTTAAGCGTATACCCCGCTGTTGTAAACAATGCATCGTTATACTTGATTCATAACCTGCACATGCAGGCAACATGCGCCAATATGAATGGTTATTATGCAGATGCCATGCGCATATCAGTTGATACACGCAACAGCTTTGACAGTAGCTGGATGAGCCTGCCTGATTTTATGGGCATTTTTGTTCAGTATGTTTATGCAACACCTTTGCTTACACAAATACGTTTTGGCAAATGGGATGATATTCTGAACGAAGCTGAAATACCGGGAAGTTATGTATATGCAAACCTCTTGTGGCATTATGCCCGCGGCCTTGCTTATGCCAGAAAGCATGAGTTTAATAATGCACAACAGGAACTTGTATTGCTGCAGGCAGGCTTGCAACACCCGCAACTGAAAGCGCCTGCTCCTAACTATGCAAACCCCGGGATAAATGGCGCCAGTATTGCTGAACAAATTTTATTGGGGGTTATGGTAGAAGAACAAAACAATTTTTCCCAATCCATAGTCTATTTGCAGCACGCTGTTGAACTGGAAGATGCAATGGTATATAATGAGCCGAAAGACTGGGTACATTCTGCAAGGCAGTATTTGGGCGCAGTGTTAATTAAAGCAGGCCGGTATACTGATGCAGCAAAGGTTTTTGCAGACGACGAAAAGATAAACCCCCGGAATGGCTGGAGCTACACCGGTCTTGCTATTGCATTGGAGAAACAAGGAAAGCAAAAGGATGCCAATGTTATTAAAGCACTTGCTGATAAGGCATTTGAGCACAGTGATGTGAAAATTACGGCATCAGTTTTTTGAGAAGACTGATGGAAGGCCTTGTTCATTCCCGCTCGGGTTATGCGAACAAACTGGCGCCTGCTTTATACCGCGAAACCCTGTCTGATAACCCGTTATATCCGCCATTTATTTTTTTGGTGATGGCTTTAAATTGAGTAAGATTCAGATCGTCTTCAATTGGTTTTGTTATATCCATTTTATCTGCGAGGTCATTTAATTTCCGCGAATTCCAAAACCATCCCGCACTTAATGCTGCGTTTTTTAATTGCTCCGGCGTACAATTATTGGCATTGCGCCCGCCCAGTAAAGAGGGATTATGCACGCAATCAATTCCAAGCTCATTACTGAGTGATGTATAATTGGCGCGGCCTGTAATTTGTATAAGCCCTCTTCCCTTATAACGTACGCCATCGCCGGTTTGCGTGTTGCCTAAATCGGCACGTCCTTCGTAGGCTTTTCCGCTGGCTAATTCTTCTGTATAAAACAGTCCGCCGCTTTCATGGCCCACCTGCGCCAAAAAGCATAATGCACGGGCTGGTGTATTAATTTGAAAACGGGTGCAGGTGTCGTTTAGAAATATTGAAAATTTTTCAGCATTGGATGTTAATGCACCGGTGGCAAATTTTATCTGCAATGCAGAAATACCTGAAACAGGCGTTAGCGGATGGACTTCGGTTGCTATATCTTTTACTACCATTAGTGCGCCGCCCCAATAAAAAAAGCCATTGCTGTCTTTATACCATTTATCAAGCGGTGGCTGTGGTAATGTAATGCCCGGAACAGCCATAACTTCAGTGCCGAAGAAAATATAGCCTTTAGGCACGGTGTCAACAATATTATTGGCATCGGGCAATATCATTGGCAATGCGCTACGCTTGTTCAATTTTTTTGTAACCATTAATTGTGGCATAACTATCCTACAGCCTCCTCGCTGGTATTTTGTGTGCTTGTTGTATTAATGGCAGTGGTTGAGGTTTCTTTTGTTGCAGTTAAATCAACCGTATTACTGCTGTTGTTATTGTTTCCTGTACCACGCATTTTAATGAGTTTATTCAAAAGATCAAACCAAAAAGGTGCGCCCAGGCAAATGGCAAAAGCCGTAATTATAAATCCCAGTATTTTTTTGGCGCCGACTGAATAAAATATATAAGATGTTTTTATTCTAACAGGAAAATTTTTTACCTGTTCTTTATAAAACTGAACAAGTATTAATGAGTCTTTATTAACCGGTGGCTGAAGCGTAATTTCTTTGTTTATGCGATTGCTTACTGCGTTAAGCGAATCTTTCATCTTTATTCTTCCAAAAATTAAAAACCGGTGAAAACATTTGGCAGAAAGCTTTTGTATAAATGCCGGGTCATCTTGTCCATATTCGCCCCATCCAAGGCCGGCAACCATATTCGGGTTTTTAAGACTGGAGTCTAATGTTTTTTTAGCCTCGTTTAAATAACCCTGTGAAAGTTTTAATAATGAATCAGGGTTAGTTTCAGCGGCAGGTTGTACCTGTTTTTGAATACGCGGATCATTCTTGTATAAATCGGCTGATTGTACAGCTAACTGAACCATCTGGTCCCTTGCATCCTTATCTGTTGACAAATTATTGGTAATAGCCACTGTATCAACATTAAAAATAAAAGCGAGGATAAAGCCCAGCACAAAAAGTATGAATTGTGTTTGCCTTTTGTACCAGCCGCTCACTCTGTCCATCGTATCGTTATACCAGCCTTCAATTTTTTTATTAAATGCATTAAAATCGAATAAACTGTTGCGCAGATGCAACTGCAGGATGCAGTGTATTTCTTTATCAAGCCCACGCGGCAGTCCGGGTAATTCATTATAGGTTTTAATGCCCGGGTTAGCTGCATAATACCAGGCATAGTAATCAAGCAATTCTTTAATCTTGATAATATCCGGACTGTTGTTCAACTCATCAAACACTTCACGAACGGATTTTCCATTGCCAAATTTTTGCGCTGCAATCTCATTAACCTTATTATTAAAATCTTCTTTTAAACTTTCTATAAGAATTATGGCAAAGTTGGAAGCAGCGAGATAGGAAGGGATTTTAAAAAAGCTGCTCGATGCATAGTTTTTAATTATAGGATGCGAATAAAACTGGTCGCCTATATTTTTATCTTCAGGCCTCTTCTCCGGCGCACCGCCAAATATGTAAACTATCTCTGTAAAAATGCCGGCGAAACCTTTGAGGAAGTTGAGTACTTTATTTTCTTCTTCTGTATTAGACAGCATGCGCAGCATAATGGCTTTTCTAAGCATTCTTGCCCGTAGCGATAAGCCTGTTGCAATGGCTTCATTAACAGACGTGGCAAGCAGGCTGTATAACAGAAAAATAAAAACAAGCCCAATGGCAACATCAAGAACAGGAGTGTTGAACATGCAGTAAATTTTTGGCCTACTCTGAATACCTTTTCGGCTATATGGTTATATAAAATAATTACTCAAGCCCGGCAGTTATGATCCTTATACGAAGCGGATGATTTGCAAAGTGTTTTTCTCATTATTATTCGGAAAAGCATAACTGTACGCAAACACAATAAATAAAAAGAATGAGGGATGCAGCATTTTCCATAGCACGTTAGCCTGTAAAAAAATCCCGTAACGATATTAATTATAATCAGGCATATTTCCAAAGTTTCTGCAGACAAATTTTTTGAATGTAATTTTGATGCCGATGAAAACAATACGGCAAATTTCCTGCAATATTCTTGTTGTTATTTTACTTGCTTCCTGTACCGGCAATAACTATTTGCCAGCGGAAACAGCGCTGGAAGGCGGGCGTGAATTTATTGATGCATGTTTAAAGGGTGATTTTGATAAAGCTGCTTTTTATATGATTGATGACAGCGTTAATACAGAAGATCTTTTAAAAATCAAGCGCGACTATAATTTAAAGTCCTCCGATGAAAAGTATAACTATAGCAGCGCTTCCATTATTATTAATGCAGATGAGACGATAAACGATTCAACCCACATTATTAATTACAAGAATTCTTATGACAAGATTGCACGAAAAGTAAAGGTTATTAAAAGGAATGATAGATGGCTGGTGGATTTCAAATATACATTTGATGGTAACCTTTAAGAAGCGGGTTTAAATTATTTTAGAACATACAATAATCAGCCACAGATGTACAGATTTTCATCTGTGCATCTGTGGCAAAAAAAGCAAATCCTGGCCAAAATTTTCTTTTTTGTGCAAAGCCTTTTAATAATTATGAAGTTGGCCAATTTTTAGGTCTTCGGGCAGCAGGCTGTAAGCATCCTTTATTATGTTATGATGAACAGTTTTTGACTGTACTGATTTTTTATTTTCCTGTATAGTTATGTATTTCCTGATCACCAGTATTAATAAACTAACACAGGCGATCAGCAATAATGTTGATCTCATTTTATGATTTAATTTGAAAAGATGGCGGCTATATGCCTTTACAAACCGGTAAATTTTTACCGGAGCAGATTACAGGATAGCAACTTCGGGTGGGTTTTCCCTTAACCGGCAAATGGTGAATTTCTTTTGAAGAAATGTGTTCATGATTATATGAGCGGAGCCCTTTTATTTGAAGGCGTAAAGATATTTCGCCCGGGAATTGCCGGCATAAAATCTCATACAAACGGTATTTTTTATTTCACGAATGGTAAAGCATGTATTACAGACGTAACAATTGATGTGTGAATTAAATATTGAGAACTTTCATGATAACAGGAAAAATCACAACTAACCATTCGCTTGTTTTATTTCCACTCCGCCTGCAAAGGCTTTCCAAATTTTTCTGCTTCGTTATGTAAAAATTGTTTGAAGTAATCTTTTGAAGCAAATCTGTTATCTGTTAAACTCCAGCAACTATAAAATCTAAAGGTGAGCGGTTCGCCATCTGTAATATTTTGGGCGGCGAGATGTGTTTCCATTACATCAGAGTTGGCTTTTGGCGCCTCTTTAAAGAAAGCGAATGTTTTTTGCGGGAATAAAACTGCCATGCCTAATTCATCTTTATTTTCAGATTGCCTGCCATGTGATAATAAAGCAGCAGTGCTTGAGGTATGAAAACTATCAACTGTATTTTCATAAAAATCTGCAATACCGCTCACCAGTTTTGAACCTTTCGGGGCGCCACTTATCGTTACTTTACTTTCATAAAAATATTGCCCGCTCCAAATACTTATTTGCTGATTTATGATGACAGGTTTATCATTAATCTTCCATTCATAATGCATGTTAAATGCAGCATATAAAGGGCCGTCGGCCATTTGCTTATATGTTTCTTTTGCAATGTTTTTACCACCTAAGCGTATCAATGTGTCTTTACCGTTTTCATCTTTTGTAGCAATAGCCAGGGAACCGGCGCCGAGCGATTTTACAACATGCAGAATATCCATTCCCCATGCGGATAAGTTATGATAGCTGTTGGCTGGGTTAGCCCCAACTGTATCCATCACCATGCCGGGAATATGCTTGCCGTAAATATCAATTGTATTTCTCGTGTCAAAGTATAAACGGAAAGCAACCTTGTCATTTTCCCAGCCAGGCCCTTCCGTTAAATAAGGCGGTAATTTTTGTTTGCCGAAATCTGTTGGCGGGTTTTGATAAGGCATGGTTGCACTGGTTACGCTTTCGCCAAAACTGTCGTCTGCATTTTTATACTTCATGCGCACATGCGCCATTACAGTTGCTGTGTTTGCAACAGGTTCATTAGTCACAATAAGTTTAAAACTCTTTTTTTCACCTGGTTTGAACGATGATAAAAAGACAAGCTTGTCCCAATTGCCATCATAATTTGTATCAGCAGCTTGGTAAATTATTTTATCATTGCCTGATATGATTTCATAACCGGAAGCATTGCTGGTCTTCCCAGCATATTTTTCAATATCGCTTCTCATTAACGTAACAAGTTCATTGGTTCTTTCAACCTTTGTTTTGTTTAGAATGGAAAATGTATGTTGCTGTGCATTGCTTTTTACACTACCAAAAAAACTTATTACTATTAAAAGCAAAATATGATTGATGGATTTCATTATTGCAAGTTTACATGCAAATGATAAGAATAAAAATTGCGTTTCAATTTATTTGCAATAAGCAGTTGTTTAATACCATACCGTTTGCCTGCATCACTACTTCAAAATGTTTGCAGAATTATGCATTTTGCTTTGGCATTCAATGGACGCTTAATATTGCTTTATTTTAATTGCAGGCATTGCTTTAATAAAAGCAAAGGTTGAGGCAGCAAAGCCTGCAAAAAGTTTGAGAACGGAATAAGTATAGAAATGATTTGTTGGCTGGTTTAATGTGGAGATGCAGAAAATTATTCGTCAAACGCCTTTTTGAAAATTGATCTTAATTCCGGGATGCTTTCAGGTTTTTGAAAATAATGCCGGGCGCCTAATTTAGCGGCTTCCCGTTTATTCTGGAGGGCTGCATTTGTTGAATACATATAAACGGATATGTTTTCTGCCTGCAGAAATTCTTTAATAGATTCCAGGAGTCTTAAACCGTTAATGCGCGGAAGGTTAACATCTAAAAATACCCACTGTGGTTTTGCTGAATAAATTAATTTCAAACCTTCTTCACCGTCATATGCTGATATTATCTGGAGACCTGATTTATATTCATGTAGTTGTTCAATAAAAAATTCCTGATCGTCCTGATCATCATCAACCAATAATACTTTTTTCATTGTACTTATTTTTATGAAAGCCTGTAGTTATTGATAAGTGCCAATGGAACGTATCAAAAATTATTAAGCGGGTTTACCCTATTGCCTATAATCGTGCCAAAAAAGGCTAATAGCCGTTAAGACATCTTTGTTGGGTTTTTAATGAAATAATAGAAAATTGGCTTTAACTTATTGATTTACATTAAATTATAGTTGTCACTCTGGAATTAACTAAAACTCCGGTACGAATAAAACAGCATCAGCTACAATAGTTTTATTGCCTTTATTTAAAATTTTTACATGGGCATTTTTCCCGGCGGGCAGGCTGTAAGAACCAAGTTTAACCCATTCACCTGATGTTTGTCCCTGCACATTTATATCGCTCTCTTTTACTTCTTTGTGAATGACTGTTTTGCCATCGTAAACTTCAACTGTGATTAATGGTGCCAGTGAAGCAAATTTTGGCAGGTACGTATATACTTTATAGTTGCCTGCCTTTTTTACAGCAGGCATAAATGTTACTGAGGCTGTTTCACCGGCCACACCATTTGTTACATACATAGATGGCCCATAAGCGCCCCTCGTTTCTTTTTGCCAATTGCCTTTAACAACAGTTTGTGTAGAGTCATCGTTATCAACCAATATTTCAGGCGTACTGTTATCAGCCAGCGGGTTAAGGGCAAGTGCATGCTGAAGCTCTGTTACATTAATATCCTGAACAGCTTTGTTTGAATCAACAGCCATCACAGCAGCCATGCCAGCAGATTGCGCCAGCACCATAAAAACAGGTTCCATCCGGATAGAACCATAAGCAATATGTGTGGCAGATAAGCAAACCGGCACCAACAGGTTTTTGCATTCTGAAGGTTTGGGCGTTAATGCGCGGTAAGAAACAGGGTAGGGGCCAAAACCGCCTATTTGTACGTCGCCTTCATTTTTTACCATACCATTTACCACAAGGCGTTCGCAGTTGTGCGAATCCATTGTATAGGCAGCCATGCCAATGCCATCCTTTACCACTTCTTTTCCTTCGCAGTTAGCCTGCGTCATAACATAATCTCCTTTCATGCGCCTTACCTCACGTACATACATTTGCGGAGACCAGTTATGGTTATCGGTATATTCATCTTTCGGGTAACCCCAGCGCTGCATAAGTTCACGCAAATGCTGCGGCATGCGTGGATCGTGGCCTATAAAATATAAGAGCCCTTTGGTATAAGCTTCATGCTTTGCCTGTATTTCTGAACGCGTTTTATAATCAGCTTCAGGATAATCGTAATTCATGCCAATCATATCTGTTGAAAAAGGGCCGTTATTATTGATGTCTGTTTTATTGTTGGGCATCAGGTCAAACTTCAAAAAGCCGTTAAGATCTTTTGCCGGTTTTTTTTCCAGGTAACGCAGCAGCAGTTCGTAGCGGGAAGCATCATAACCTGCAGGCTTTGCAATATCTATTTTGTTGGCAGGATTGCTGGTTAAGCATATCCTGAAATTGTAAGCCTGGATTTTTTTATCGCCAGAACCCTGGGGCTGCAATGGTTCATTACTAATACCCCATAACAAGCCACTTTCGGGCTTGCCGGGAATTATATAGGGGTCGATACCATCCGGGAACTGGTGCTTATCTCTTAACTGAACGCCATTGTAAGTTTCATTATAAAGACTGTTAGCTTCCCTGCCTGTGAAATAGGATACGCCTGCTTTCGCCATCAGGTCGCCTTCGTATGAACAATCAATAAATACTTTTGCCGTTATTGTTTGATAAGAATTAGTGCCTGGGTTATTACTGTCTTCAATTACAATATTTTTAATAAAGCCGTTCTTTTTCTCCAGGCGCACCAGCCTGTGATGAAACAAGGGTTGCATCGATGCACGTTGTAAATAATCCATCAAAATATATTCGGCCACATGCGGTTCAAAGATCCATTGTTCAAAGTTTCGATAATGTTCTCCTATGCGGCGGTAAAAATTTCTTGCCAGGCCGGTGATGGCATATTTGTTACCAATGTCTGTATAGCCTAAACCGCCGGTAGTCAGGCCGCCCACATGTTTGCCCGGTTCAATAAGCAAAACTGTTTTGCCTGATTGTTTTGCTGTATAAGCTGCTATTACACCGGCGGCTGTTCCGCCATAAACACATATATCGTATGCCTTATTGCTTTGAGCCCTTGATTGTATTAAACTGATGATGCCAACAATAAGCAGTATATACTTCTTCATGCTTTTATTATGGGGTTTAAAAAATAATATCGTTATGTTTTCAGGTTTGCAAAATCATTTATGAATAAACCTGCTTCCTGTATTTGTTTGATTAATACATTTTGCAAAGAGTTGTAAAGATAATAATGGTGTGCTCTTAAATCTTAGATTAATGTTTACAGAAAAGCAAGAAGAACAGTATTGAAAAAAGTGTTGCTATAATGCATCTATCTTTCGTTGTATAAGCTGCTTGTCTTCCGGGGCTTTCGCAAGCCCTAATGCTTCTGAAAAATGAAAGGCTGCTTTTTGCGTATTTTTATTTTTATACAATTCGCCCAATAATGAATGGTATAAATGGCTATGGTTAAGCTCCAGCTTTTCGGCTTCTGCAATAGCTTCATCAATGCTGTTGGCTTTTGATAAAGCATAGGTTCGGTTTAGTGCAATAACAGGCGAGTATTCCAGCATCAGCAATTGATTATACAACTGCAAAATGTTTTCCCATTTTTCTTTGGTATTTTCTTTATAGGTATGCCAGTAGGCAATGCCTGCTTCAAGGTGATATTTGGATAACTGCCCTCCTTGCGATGACTGCTGTAAAAAATATTTACCCTGCTGTATCAGCTTTTTATCCCAGAGCGCTTCATCCTGTTCATCGTATAAAACGGCTTCACCCTTTTCATTGAATCTTGCTTCAAACCGCGAAGCATGAAAACTCATTAATGCAAATAAGGCATTCACCTGCGGAAGATTGGTTTGTTCATTTTCTATTAATGAAAATGTTAAGCGCATGGCTTCATAGCAAAGCTCTTTGCGTAAAATATTTTCATTTTGGGAAGCATAATAGCCTTCATTATACAAAAGATATAAAGTTCTTAATACCACGTCAAGCCGGTTATTAATTTCATCGGGCAGCGGCAATTCAATGGGAATATTTTCCCTGCGCAATTTGTCTTTTGCCCTTACGAGCCTCTTATTAACGGTGGCCTTGTTTGTTAAAAATGCAGAAGCAATTTCATCAATGCCAAAGCCGCAAAGAACCCGCAAAGCCAATGCTATTTGCGCTTCTGTTCCAATGCAGGGATGGCAAACAGCAAACATCATTTTTAACTGGCTGTCACGAATGTTTTCAGCGCTCAGGTCTATTGTTGTTTCTTCGGTTTGAGGGGCGCTGTATTTAATGCCGGGCATTATTTTATCAAGCAAAATCTTATTATGCTTCAGGTAATTTCTTGCTTTGTTTTTAGCAACGGTATTCAGCCATGCTGCAGGATTATCAGGCAGGCCTTTAATGCCCCAGGTTTCTGATGCCTGGAGAAATGTATCGCTGGCAATATCTTCTGCAATCTCAATATGTTCCAGGCCGAATGTTTTACAGAGCACAGCTACTATTTTCCGGTACTCTGTGCGGAACAAATGCGGTATTAATTTATCATCGTTCATAAAATAAAAAGCCTTCGCAAAAGTACGAAGGCTTTTTCCGGGAATTAAATAGTGCTTATTTCCCGTATTTCTATACTCCCGCCTATATTAAGCTTGAACAGGGGGTTATTTTTCGCAATGTCAACGGCTTCTTCTATTGTAGCTGATTTTATAATCAGGTAACCGTTTATGGCTTCTTTGGTTTCTACGTAAGGACCATCTGTAATAATGTCCCTGGTTTTTAAAACTTTTCCTGCACCCGGTATCAGGCGATTGCCTTTATCTGCCAGTTTATTTTGTGCAGCAATATTTTCAATCCAGCTTTTAGCTGCTGCTGCCACGTTTTGAAGTTCTTCTGTAGAAAGCTGGCTCATCGTTGAATAATCAACACGGAAGATGAAAAGAAAATCTTTCATTGTAATTTAGTTTTTATGATTAAAAACAAATGACAACCTGCAAAATAAACATAGGACAGGTTAAGGAAGTTTTTTTTGATGATTACATCGTGCTGATTTCTCTTACTTCCACAGTACCGCCGATAGAAAATACAGGGCAACCTTTTGCCATTTCGCAGGCCTCTTCTATGGTATCTGCTTTTACAATGGAATAACCCCCGATGGATTCCTTTGTTTCCGCGTAAGGGCCGTCTGTAACAAGGCTCAGGCTTTTCACCACTTTCCCGCTAACTTCTAAGCGGTTACCCCTGTTTGCTAATTTGTTTTGTGCGGCTATACTGCCTATCCAGTCCATCCATCGTTTTGTTTCATTTTGCATTTCTTCAGGTGAGCCTTTGGGAATATTATTAACATCCCTGCGATAGATAAATAAGAATTCTTTCATGGTTTTATCTTTTTTGATTTTTAAAATGAATTGTAATAACTGCAAAGAAGTTAGCCTTCTTTGCAGTTAAAGAAAAATTATAGGTTAAGCAAACTGGCCAACTTTATAACTGCCTACATCAGCACCAAACGCAATATTAATGCGGTTATAACTGTTGATGGCAATAACGCCCATGGTAAGATCAATCAGTTCCTGTTCAGAAAACTGGGCACGTGCATTTTCATAAATTTCGTCAGGCACAGAACCACTCCCCAATTGGGTTAATGCTTCTGCCCATGCTAATGCCGCTCTTTCACGATCGCTGTAAAAAGGCGCTTCTCTCCAGGCATCGATCACATATAAACGTTGCTCAGATTCGCCCATTTCCCGCAGGTCTTTTGAATGCATATCAAGACAAAAAGCACATTTGTTTATTTGTGATACGCGAAAATAAACAAGGTCAAACAAGGCGTTCTCAACAGAAGATTTTGCAAGGTATTTATTAAGCGGATAGAGAGTTGCAACCGCTTCGCGGCCTGCTTCATTAACTTTAATTCTTTGTTTCATCATTGAATATTTGTTGATTAAAAACAAATGACAACTTAATGAAACAGAATAGGACAACGAGGCCGAAATAATTTTAAAAAAATTCCGGCCACGCAAGTCGCTGGAAGAATTCAGGTGTTTTTTGCAGGGGCATTTATTCGGAAAGACCTTTGCCTTCGTTAATGAATTTTTCGAGAGTGTTAATATGACCATTCCATCCTTTTTCACAAACATCATAACATTCAACTTCCGGCGTAAGGCCCATATGCGTAAAGTCAATTTTGGTTTTTCCGTTATTTTGGGAAAGCTGAAAAACAACTTCTGTATTATTCCATTCTTTTTTATCCTTAAACCAGGGCAAATAGCAATCAGTAACTTTCCAGGCTATTTTTTTGCCGGGTGAAAATTCGCTTACAACGAACTCAACAAAAGAAGGCGCTCCAAACGGAACGGTGAAAGCATCATCCAATTTTTCAGCACTGCCTGAAAAATCTTTTTTCCACCAGGCGTTTACCTGGCTTATTTTTTTCATAGCTTCTTCTGCAGCAGCGTTTACCGTAATGGTTTTATGAAAATCCTTTTTTAATGTTTTGGTTGTATCCTCAAAATGCCGGTTCCTGATCTCCGCTGCTTCAGCCATTTTTGCTGAAGGCGTGCCCACTGAAATAAAGTGAAACAACCAATCTTTAATAACTATATCCCACCCTTTTTCGCACATTGCATAACATTCTTTCTCGGGAGAAAGCCCCTCGTGTGTAAAATGAAGAACAGTCTTGTTTTCGTTACCGCTTATTTCAAAAATCATTTTTGTATTTGTCCATTCTTCCTTATTGCTTTCAATCCAAGTAAGCTTGCTTTCTGTAACAAGCCAAACCATCTTTTTATAAGGAATAACTTCAATTAATTTTTGTTTTGAATAATGCTTGCCGGGATGGTTAATGATAAATTCATCATTCAGCTTTTCGCTGTTACCTTCAAAATCTTTACTCCACCATTTTGTTACATCAGTAACTGCATTGAAAACTTGCTTTGCTGATTTGGCAACATTAATGGCTGCACTATAACTTTTATTTTTCATATTGTTTTGTCTTTAATTGTTATACAAAAAAAGATAAAACCATTAAGGCAGTATTGTAAAAATCGGAAGTGCTATTCCCTGTAATAACTTTTACCGAAATTGTTTGTTTGCTTTTCAAACTTTGTGGGAGCCAGGCCGGTAAAGCGTTTAAAGTCTTTTATAAAATGAGACTGGTCGTAATACGCGTTATAAAAATCGTTCCTGGAAAACGGTTTTTCCTGGCTGTTTATATATAGCTGGTAGTATTGTTTGAAGCGAATTATGGAACAAAGGTTTTTGGGGCTTATGCCTAATTTTTCATTGAATTTTAAATTCAGCCAGCGGCTGCTGTAGCCTGTTTTTCTTTCCAACTCTTTAACGGTTATACTTCCTTTTGCGGCAGCTATTTTTTCAATGCAATATTCAAAAATAAAATCATCATTGGATAGCGAAAGTTGTTTAAGAAGAAACTGCTGTAATAAAATTATTTTTTCCTGCATCAATGCGGTATTGCTGATTTGCTCCGTTAACCGGCTGCCCGTATTTCCCAGCACATCACTCAGGGAATAGATTTTATTCTGAATATCATTCAGCTTAAAATGAAAAAAACGGTATGCCCCTTTCGGGTTGAATTCAATGCCAATGGTTTCTGTAGAGATATCTTTATCAACGTCTAATATTACCGGCACATCAATCAAGCCTGTTAAAGTAATATCATGCTCTTTTGATGAAAATGTTTTACCGTTTATCGCAGCTACAATTCCGTTTTGATAAGAAAGGGTAAGTTTGATATTTCCGTTTGGCACTACCAGTTTCATATCATCAGCAGGCATTTTCCCGCTGCTTTTAAAAAACCACATTTTTTCTATATAGTTTTTGAGCAGAAAATGAGGTTCAATGTGGTGAAATTGAATTTGCATTGCTTGTCCTGCTATGATATTATGGTGATGTTCAGGCATGGTGGTTTTGTACAGCAATCACTCATCATACAAAAGCCTTTTCAAAACTATAAAATTTCTGTGAAGGGGAATAGTTACCGCGTTACACCCACGGCAGGTTTATGGCCTTTTTACTAATGCAGTTAATTTTTTGCCGCCTGTTATGACTGCAACCGCAATAAGGCCGGCAAGCAAACCAAACAATATCTCTTTGACTACAGGTGGAATGCCCGGGAAAAGATGATGGAAGTAATCTACATAATGTATAAAAATACCGCCCGAAACCAAAATCAAAGCAATGGTGCCAACAACGCTAAGTATCTTAATAATAACCGGCAATGCTTTCACCAGTAATATTCCCAGTTTTGACAAAAGGCCCTTATTGTTTGTATGCTTTATAAGCTTATAACCGGCATCATCCATTCTTACAATTAGCGCAACAATTCCATACACGCCAATTGTGGCCAACGTTGCAACAACAATAACGGTAATGATCTGAATGGCCATGCTTTTATCTAAAACTGTTCCCAGTGCTATGATCACAATTTCTATAGAAAGAATAAAATCAGTTGATATGGCCGCTTTTATTTTTGCTTTTTCGGCATTGTTGTTATTTTTTTCTTTTTCTGCAATTACTTCCTGGCCTTTTTTAGCGCGGTGAAAAAGAAAATCGATGATCTTTTCAACGCCTTCATAAGCGAGGTAAAAGCCGCCCAAAACCAATATTATTTTTATGGCGATGGGAAGAAAAATATTCAATAATAAAGCTATGGGTATTATAATAGCCTTATTAAGCAGTGAACCTTTTGTAATAGCCCATAACACAGGCAATTCCCTTGAAGACAGGAAGCCCGTAGCTTTTTCTGCATTCACCGCCAGGTCATCGCCTAATATTCCTGCTGTTTTACCGGTAGCCACTTTGCTTGCCACGGCTACATCGTCCATTAAAGCGCCTATATCATCTAAAATTGCAAAAAAGCCTGATGCCATACTTCGTTTGTTGGTAAGGGCGTAAAAATATCAATTTAAGAATTGTATTGTGCTTGTTTTTAAATGTTTAAACAAGCGTGTGCCAAACCGGGCGTATAAACCTTTATTGATGACAGCATCAACGGGAAATTTTCTCTTATAATTTTTGTTACTTCCCTGTATTAAATTTCTTAATTGCATCCTGTGAAACGGGCGTAAAAAAATTAACCAGGTTTCCATCCGGATCCCGGAATAAAAGCGACCTGTTGCCCCAGGGCATTGTTGTGGGCTTTTGTACAATATAAGATTGAAGAAAACCTGCCAGCCTTTCGTAATCCCTGTCGGCATCTGTAACCCTGAATTCGATAATAGCCGTACGGTTTTGAGCCGCTTTTGCAACTTCATCACCCCCAAAAAATTGTAAAGTATTAGTACTGCCGATAGCTAAGGTGGCTGTTGGTGTTTTTAGTTCGGCAAAATCTTCGGTGTATTGTACAGGTGTAACACCGGTTACTTGTTCATAAAATTTCACCAGGCGTTTAACATCAGCCGTAATTATTCTAACAGAAACGAGATTCATAATGTTGATTTTAGTTTGCAAAGATTTATATGCTGATGTAAAAATGAAACCGCTTATTGACAACCCTATGTCAGCAGGGTTGATTTTTTTTAAAAATTGCAGGAATTCAGGCCTTATTACGCTTATGGATCAGCGAGAGGCATTTTCAACAGGTCACGGCTTTCCGGTTATCGGTAGCAATGCCTTCCGTATGGGCACGAAGCGAAGCCTCCTTATCGCGTGGATTGTACAGTACCATTCCGTTTTCGCCGAGTGCATGTAAATCGCGCTTTTGTCTTTTATCCCCGGCATCTGGAGTTTTAATTTTACTATTCGTTGCAATATTTGATGAAAGTTATGAACTTTGAGCTACTCAGAATAATGAATGATAACACTAAAACACAAGCTATGAATACAACTGCGACACATGACCAGCGCATTGCAAAAATGATATTTGCCTCGGTTTATCCCTTGTATATCGCAAAAGTGGAGGGGAAGGGCAGAACAAAAGAGGAGTTAGACCAGGTTATAGAATGGTTAACCGGTTTTAATAATAAGAAGTTACAGCAGCTAATAAATGACAAAGTAACGTTTGAAACATTCTTTCAGCAGGCTTCGCTCAATCCCAATGCAAAACTTATAACGGGGGTAATTTGCGGGTACCGCGTAGAGGAAATTGAAAACCCTTTAACACAAAAGGCAAGGTATTTAGATAAACTGGTGGACGAATTGGCGAAGGGCAGGAAGATGGAAAAGATTTTACGGGAAGCATAAGAGTGTGAAGGATTTGACATTATATGAATTGAATACATTCATTTTTTCCTCTTTGCTTTTTGAAGTGCTCTGTAATTTTGATTTGCCTCTTTGCCTGCTTTTTTACAGAATTTCCTTTCTGATATTTATTAATGAGCCAGCATACCGGCCACAATAAACTTGAAGCACCGACTATATTCACTATTTCTGACATTTCATATATTCATTTATTTTTCAAATCTATTTCTGATGTTTTTGGTTGTATTTAAATTTTAACCCCGAACGATTTACTAAATGCCCTAAATCACGATGAAGCCTAAAAAAATACTTTACAACAATCGAAGAAGTTGTATAAATTGGATCCAACTTAACCATACTTTTAAATTTTTACTTTTGACTTTCCCTTCTTTTCCTTACCTTTGCCGCCCCAAAAGTTCTTTTAGAATATTTCCCGGTTAGCACCGGGATAAACTTGGGAGTCGAACCCGCACACTGCAGGCGAGACGTTTGAACCAATAAAAATTATTAAAATGGCTAAAGAAATCTCCGGCTTTGTAAAGCTGCAGGTAAAAGGCGGTCAGGCAAATCCTGCACCTCCGGTAGGTCCTGCGCTTGGCTCTAAGGGTGTGAACATCATGGAATTCTGCAAACAGTTCAATGCCCGCACACAGGATAAAATAGGAAAAGTGCTTCCTGTTTTAATTACTGTTTACTCCGATAAGTCTTTTGACTTTGTTATCAAAACTCCTCCCGCTTCAATTCAGTTAATGGAAGCTGCCAAAATTCAGAAAGGTTCCAAAGAAAGTAACCGTAATAAGGTGGGTAAAGTAACTTGGGATCAAATTGAGGCTATTGCCAAAGATAAGATGCCCGATCTCAATTGCTTCACCGTTGAGAGCGCAATGAAGATGGTTGCCGGTACTGCCCGCAGCATGGGTTTAAATGTTGAAGGCACAGCACCCTGGAACAATTAATCACACACTAAACTTATTACAATGGCAAAGCTTTCTAAAAAAAGAAAACAAGTAGAAGGAAAGGTTGATAAAAATAAATTATACACCTTAAAAGATGCATCTGCGCTGGTAAAAGAAGTGAACACAGCGAAGTTTGATGCCTCTGTTGACCTGCATATTCGTTTAGGTGTGGATCCTAAAAAAGCAGACCAGCAGGTTCGTGGCACCGTAAGCTTACCGCACGGTACCGGTAAAACAAAAAAAGTATTGGTTTTATGCCCGCCCGATAAAGAAGCAGATGCAAAAAGTGCAGGTGCTGATTTTGTTGGTTTGGATGAATTTGTAACAAAAATTGAAGGTGGCTGGACGGATGTTGACGTTATCATCGCTACACCATCGGTTATGCCCAAGATTGGTAAACTGGGTAAAATTTTAGGCCCGCGCAATCTTATGCCAAATCCTAAAACAGGCACCGTTACAAACGATGTGGCGGCTGCCGTAAATGAAGTAAAAGGCGGTAAAATTGCTTTCAAGGTAGATAAAGCAGGTATCGTTCACGCTTCTATTGGCCGCGTATCTTTCACTCCTGAAAAATTAGCTGCCAATGGCCAGGAACTGATCAATACCATTATCAAATTAAAACCTACAACAGCCAAAGGCATTTACCTGAAAGGCGTAAGCGTTGCCAGTTCCATGAGCCCGGGCATTACTGTTGATACAAAATCTGTTCACTAAGCCGAACCCTTAATAAGGTAAAGCACAAAATATTCTTTATGAATAAGGATCAAAAAAACGAAGTAATTGAAGCTCTTAAAGAGAAATTCAATCAATATAATAACTTCTATGTTACCAACACAGAAGCATTATCAGTTGACCAGATTGGTAAACTGCGCCGCATTTGTTTCAATAAGAATGTTGAAATGAAAGTGGCTAAAAACACATTGATTAAAAAGGCGCTTGAAAGCATTGATGCAGAAAGATATTCCGGCATGTTTGAAAGCCTGAACGGCGTTACCGCTTTAATGTTCAGCGAAAATGCGAAAGAGCCGGCGTTGATCATCAGCACCTTCCGCACAGAAGGCAAAACAGATAAACCTGTTTTGAAAGCAGCTTATATTGATAGCGATGTTTTTGTAGGCAATGATCAGCTTGAAACATTAAAAACGCTTAAAAGCAAGAACGACCTTATTGGCGAAATCATTGGCTTGCTGCAATCACCTGCCAAGAATGTTATCAGCGGCTTGAATGCTGGTGGCAAACTTGCAAGCCTTGTAAAAGCGCTGGAAGAAAGAGCAAACTAATTTGATAATGTGCAATTTGAAAATTTGAAAATGAACTCAAATTCAAAATCATTTTCAAATTAACGCATCTTCAAATTTTCAAATTATTATCCCCGCCTGAAGGGATAATACGCAAGTTTTTTTAATAACTACCGCCGGAGCTCAGGCAATGAAGGCGGCAAAAATTTGAAATCATGGCAGATTTAAAAGCATTTGCAGAACAACTGGTTAACCTCACCGTAAAAGAGGTGAATGAATTAGCAAAAATTCTTAAAGAAGAGTACGGTATTGAACCTGCGGCTGCTGCAGTAGCTGTAGCTGGTCCTGCTGCAGGCGGTGCTGCTGCTCCTGCTGCTGAAGAAAAAACAGCTTTTGATGTAATTCTGAAAAGCGGTGGCGCTAACAAATTACAGGTTGTAAAAATCGTGAAAGACTTAACTGGTCTTGGCCTGAAAGAAGCTAAAGATTTAGTTGATGGCGCTCCGAAACCTGTAAAAGAAGGTGCTGCTAAAGCTGAAGCAGAAGAAATCGCAGCTAAATTGAAAGAAGCAGGTGCTGATGTAGAAGTTAAATAATTCTGCACACAGCTTTCTTTAAAAAGATAATGAAATACAAAAGATCCCGCCACCGTTTCCCGGCGGGGTTTTTTGTTTATATAGATTGCTGTGCATTTACTTTGATATATAAATCTATTGCTTGCCATGTCAAAACTGTTTACACAAATCCGTATCCTCATCATTATTTTCATAATTGTGCTTTTACTAAGCGGTATAACCGTTTTCCCATTAATAGCCGAATTAAAATTTTTACTCAGCATAAAGTTTTTTGAAGAAGGTTCCATTATACAGCAATGGCTTTTAAAAGTGGTAACGGGTTTGGAAGCAACTAAAAAAGAATATCCTTTTATTTTTTATGGCTTTGACTGGCTTGCTTTTGCACACATTGTAATTGCCGTTTTATTTATCGGTGTTTACCAGCATCCCGTACGCAACAGATGGATCATTCAATGGGCTATCCTCACCTGTATTTGTATATTTCCGCTTGCATTTATTGCAGGCGGCATAAGAGGCATTCCTTTCTTTCATATACTGATAGATTGTTCTTTCGGCATAATTGGACTGATTATTTTATTCCTTATCCAAAACCGCATTAAGGAATTAAAGAAATACAGGTCGAGAGGGAAAACAGGCCATTGATAAATACATAAGTTTATTTTTGCTGCCTTTATCTAACTTAATTCAATCAGTATGACTATACAGCAGGCGCAGCAGGATGTAGATGCGTGGATAAAAACAACCGGCGTTCGTTATTTCAGTGAGCTTACCAATCTTGGCATTTTAATGGAAGAAGTGGGCGAATTATCAAGATTGATGGTACGTACTTACGGCGAGCAATCTTTTAAGGAATCCGATAAAAATAAATCGTTAAGCGATGAAATGGCCGATGTGCTTTGGGTATTGCTTTGCCTGGCCAATCAAACCGGCGTTAACCTTGCAGATGCCCTGCAAAAGAACTTTGAAAAAAAGAATATTCGCGATGCAACAAGGCATAAAGAGAATGAGAAGTTGCAGGGAAGTTGATTGGGTGGTTAGTTGATTGGTTGAAAGGATCAGGAAATAAGGGATTTGTAATTGGGAATTAGAATGGGAAATAACTTTTGAACAAATAAAAAACATTGAAGCATTTAACATATAATATATCAGAAATAAAAACTGTTGCCCGGCAACTGTGGAATGAGTACAGTTCAAAAAAAATATGGGCCTTTCATGCGCCAATGGGTAGTGGCAAAACAACGCTTATTCATGCATTGTGTGAAGTATTACGGGTGAAAGATGCCGTAAGCAGCCCGACATTTGCCATCATAAATGAATATACAAGCCCTGTTGCAGGAACCATATTTCATATCGACGGCTATCGCATGAAAGATGAAACGGAAGCCGTGCAGGCAGGCTGTGAAGATTGCATTGATAGCGGCCATTATTGTTTTATTGAATGGCCCGAAAAGTTTCCGGAGCTTTTACCGGAAGATACAATGCACCTTTCATTAGAAGCGATTGATAATAAAGTGCGTAAGCTTGTAATTCTTTAGCAACTATTCTAACTTAATATTATTTTTATAGCCCCAATTAATTTAAAGCATGGCAACTACGAAGCCAATCATCAGTACCGGTTTCAGTTTTGAAACGCAGGAAGAAACATTAGACATAAAACCGCAAAGCGCAAAGTTAACTATAGGTATTCCCAAAGAAATGGTATTGCAGGAAAACCGTGTAGCGCTTATTCCCGAAGCAATTAATGTGCTGGTAAGTAACGGCCATCATGTAATTGTAGAAACCAAAGCAGGCGAAGGCAGTAATTATTCCGACAACGATTTTAGTGAAGCCGGCGCAGAAATAGCTTTAAAAAAGAAAGATGTTTATAAGGCGCCCATGGTTATTAAGAGTGCCCCGGTAATGGAAGAAGACCTTCCTTTTTTGCATCATAATCAAACCATTATTTCGCCCATTCATCTTTCTATGCTGAAGAAAGAGCTGGTTGAAAAAATGATGGAAAAAAAGATTACGGCGCTCGGTTTTGAAAACCTGAAAGATGGCAGTGGAAATTTTCCTATCGTTCGCTGCATGAGTGAAATTGCCGGCAGTGCAGCCATGCTGATTGCAGGCCAGTATCTCGGCAGCCGTGAAAAGGGCAGGGGCGTTTTATTAGGCGGCATCAGCGGTATTCCGCCCACAAAAGTCATCATTATCGGCGCCGGTGTGGTGGGCGAATTTGCCACAAGAACAGCATTGGCTATGGGTGCATCTGTAAAAGTTTTTGATAATAATGTTTACCGTTTAAAACGTTTGCAAAACAATCTTGGTGTTCGTACCTGGACGAGCGTTATTGAACCCCGTATTCTTGCCAAACAATTAAAAACCTGCGAAGTGGCTGTTGGCGCTTTAACCAACCAGGGTGGCAGAAGCCCGATTGTGGTTACGGAAGAAATGGTAGAGAATATGCGCTACGGCAGCGTTATTATTGATGTGAGCATAGACCGTGGCGGATGCTTTGAAACCAGCGAAATTACCACGCATCAGCACCCCACATTTGTAAAGCATGGTGTAATACATTATTGCGTACCAAACATTCCAAGCGGTTATGCACGCACGGCCAGCCATGCCATCAGCAATGTGCTTATGCCTTTATTACTGGAAGCCGGTGATGCGGGCGGCATAGAAGAAATGGTGTGGCATGATTTTAACCTGCGTAATGGTGTATATATGTACCGCGGCCATCTAACCGATTTATATATCAGCCAGCGCTTCGATTTAAAATTTACCGATTTGAATTTGCTGATTGCAAGTAAGCGGTAAGCACTCTTAAATAATTATTTCGAAACGATTTTAAATACCGGTATCCTCATATAGCCTGGTTCGCTATACGGCGAGTGTGTATAAACGAAATATAATTGCTGCTGTGCAGATGCTGCGAACGAAGCATCAGTTTTCTTTTTTTCTTCCAGTTGCTTGCGTATTGCAGGATGTTGTTTTAAATAAGCTGCCGCAATATCTTCCCAGCGGTAATCGCTGTAATATTCTTTGCGTTGAAGCACCGCATCAAAAAAATTCCAGGAAAAGAAACTGTCATCACCCAAAGGCTCTAATGTTTCAACAATATACCTGTCTGCATGTTGCCCGGTATAAATAATATAATCACCTTTTAAAAAATGAATGGTATCGGTATAGCTACTTAACCGGATACTATAATTACGGTGATGTTTTTCATAAGCTTTAGGCATAGCTTTATAATCATCCACTTTATAGTATTCAACATTAATCACAGTATCTTTTTGCAGTTGATGCATGGTAACGTTATTTAGTTTTAAACGGTTGATTGCATCATGCCAGCCCTGTGGAATAATGTATGCTTTTGGTTTTTGTGCAGATACAGATTGAATGAAATAATCGTAAAACTTTATTTCTTTTTCAAATGGTTTTGAATGATTGTAATAATAACGTGGCAGGCCGGTAACATCGCTTATATTCATAGAAGTATCATAACCCTTAAAAGTGATGTTATCATACTTTGAAGAATCAACTTTCCAGCTTAAAGCAAATTCTTTTTGCTGTTTAACAGCATCAAGCGAAGCTTTTCTTTTTGCCAGAATATCATCAGAAAATCTTGAAGCCTGTTCAATCACGGTTTGCATAAAACTATAAGTGCTTTTTACGCGGTCTGCATACGGTTTCAACATGTGTGTTTCGGGCATAAAAGCTATTGTTTCAAATAAAGCGGCGTAACCGGTGCTATACCTTGGCGCATCATAATAAGCTTCCCATCCGTTCTTTAAACTGCTTTCTTCAAAGTTTACATACGGGCACATATTCCAATGCTTTTCCTTCATGCCTTTATACAATGCCGGTTCAAAAACATCGTGCAGGAAATTACCGATTTCACCGCCAAGCTTGTTATGCAGCGTTGTAAGCAATGTCATTGTGTGCTGATAGTCGGCGCCATCGCTTACATGATTATCTATAAAAATATCAGGGTTTAATTGCTGAAATATTTTTTCAAAAGCAAGTGCGTTTTTGGAATCCGCTTTTATAAAATCGCGGTTAAGATCGAGGTTTTGACTATTGCCGCGAAAGCCATATTGTTCCGGCCCGTTTTGGTTCACTCTTGAAAAGCTACCCCTGTTTAAACTTCCGCCAATATTATAAACCGGGATAACAGCTAGTACAACATTTCCGGGCATTTTTATTTTGTCTTGCGCAAGATTGCGCAGCAGCAGCATGCTGGCATCAATACCATCCGGTTCACCGGGATGAATGCCGTTATTAACCAGCACAATCACCTTATGCTGCTGATGCCAGCTATTGATATTAAAATTTTTATCAGCAGTAAATAAAACCACCTGCAACGGATAACCGGCATCGGTGGTATCACCGGTTAATATTTTTATTGCGGGAAACGTTTTTGCAAGCTGTTTATAATAGTTAATACATTCAAAATAGGTTGCACTTTGTTTGCCGTTTGATTTTTCAAAAACAGTAGCCAGGTTTTGTGAAAAGGATATTTGTGCAGTCAGTAAGAATATGGATAGGAAAAAACTTTTTTGCATGCGTTAAAGATAATAACCGTAAAGGCATTAATTTATTAATGTGAATATTTTGAAAAGCTGTTTCAGCTATTTGATTAAATCCTATTATGCAGTAACCTCAATTTTTTGTACCAATACATTTTTCTGTATTATAAATTAGTATTTTCACTTTTAAAGAAACTAATTGAAAGCCCTTCTTTTTCCTATTCACATTTAAAACTACTTATTGTATGAACAGAAAATTTTATGCATTTCTGGTGGCATGCCTGTCTGCCTGCTTATTTTTTACAGCCTGCTCAAAAACCGGCCCTGAAGGCCCACAGGGCGAACAAGGCCCTCCGGGAGAAACCGGCGCACAGGGCGAACAGGGCGCTAAAGGTGACACCGGCACTGCCAATGTAATTTATTCAGGCTGGCTTGATGTTACCTACGATGCCGATACAGTTCATAACGGTGATGCAATTGACACGATTGGCTTTTATGCGGGTATTACGTCGCAAAGTCTTACCAGCGATATAATTAACGGCGGCGACATTCATGTTTATTTCAACTTTGGAACTGCTGATGAACCCAACGTTGTGCTCCTGCCTTTCCTGGATATATATTCCGGCATAAGTATAACGCCTTCGTTCACGGTCAATAATATTTTTCTGTATGCTAATGCAGACGCCAGCACGGTTACAGACGGGAATGTGGCTTATTATCAGTACAGGTATGTGCTAATTCCCGGCGGCGTTTCAGGCAATGCAGTGGTGCATCCGCCAGACTGGAAAGATTATAATGCTGTAAAAGCATTTTATCATTTACCGGATTAATTACCGGTTAATAAATGAGGCCGTCTGAAAAGACGGCTTCTGTTTTATTAAATTTTTTGAGATTGATTTTACAACATTCATGCACCAGCATCTTTGCGGTTCCTGCGATATAATAACAACAGAGTCGACATATTGTTTTAAAAAATAAAAAGATGAAGAGATTATCGTTTGCCCTTTTGTTTACGATGGCTTGTTTTTTTGTAAAAGCAGCTAATGTTGATACGATTGCTATTTACAGTAAGAGCATGCATAAAAATGTGAAGTGTATTGTTATAACACCATCAAAATATGCAACAGATACTGCGCATTTACCGGTTGTATATTTACTGCACGGTTACAGCGGTAATTATAGCGACTGGGTTTTGAATGCCTCGGATTTATTGCAAACAATTGATGAAAATGGTTTTATAGTTGTTTGCCCCGATGGCGCTTTTGGCAGTTGGTATTTCGACAGCCCGGTTGATACAAGTATGAAATATGAAACTAATGTTGCGCTTGAAATTCCTGAATATATTGATGCGCATTATAGAACCATTGCTTCGCGAAAAGCCCGTGCAATAACGGGTTTAAGCATGGGCGGGCATGGCGCATTATATCTTGCTATGAAACATACAGATATTTTCGGAGCTGCAGGCAGCATGAGTGGCGGCGTTGATTTCAGGCCATTTCCAGATAACTGGGATATTAAAAAATACCTCGGTGAGTATGCTTTACATAAAGATGTGTGGGATAAAAACGTTGTAGTGAACCTTGCCGGTTCTTTACAAAATGACGAGCTTAAATTGATATTTGATTGCGGCGTAAATGATTTTTTTATACAGGTTAACCGCGATCTTCATAAGAAACTACTGGATAATAAAATTGATCATGATTACATTGAAAGGCCTGGTGAACATAACTGGGTTTACTGGAATAATTCAATAAAATACCAGTTGCTTTTTTTTCGCCGGTATTTTATTGATAACAAAATAATGAATTGAAAAATTAATAGCCACAGATTATCCGTGGCTATTAATGCTTGCCTTTTATTTAAGAGGAAAATATATCCCGCCCTGGAAGCTTAGATTATTAAAATTGCTGAAGCCATTATGATGATAGGAAACCATATTATAATTGGCACCCAATCTGAAACCGGCTTTGCTGTATTTTCCGAATGGAACCCTAATGCCTGCGCCGCCCTGCAGCATTAAGCCGCCTGCATTATCGGTGCCTCCAAACTCCCCAAGGTATTGTGTAAAACTTGATATGCCTAAACCTGCACCTGCAGTTATATAAGGTTGAACAGGTGCTGTGCTGCCAAGCGGGCTGAATTCAGCTTTTGCCAATAATGGTATTATTTGAACAGAATTGCTTAATACGGCGGAGGTTACTTCTTTATCGTCGGTATTATATAAAGCCCTCGGAAATTTTTCATAAAAATCCTGGAAACCAAGGCCGAGGCCAACCGAAAATTTATCGCTTATGCCATAGAGAATATCTCCCGTAAAACCACGGGGAGACCCCTTGCTTATAACATCTGTCTTAAAACTTCCCAATGGCAGGGCATAATTATATTGCAGGCTCATATTTACCACGCCTCTTTGTGCATGTAACTGCGCTGCTGAAAAAATGAATATTGCAAAAAGCAACGATTTTAATGCTTTCATGATTATAATTCTTTAATTGCTGTGTAAATAAGTTGACTGATCGAATAAAGCTTTCACTGAACCTTCGGCTATTGAAGCATTAAATATGCCTTCGCCGCGTATGAGGCCATTCCAGATAACTTCTATCTTGCCTTTTTCGGAGGCATTTTTTAAATCAAGCATATCCACACTCATAGCTCCTTCGGTTACCTGGTAAATACCAAAAAATGTGGGTATATAATAACCATAGCCGCCATAGCCCCAGTAATAAGGATCCCAGTATCCACCATAATAATCCCAGTAATCGTTATAGCTGTAATAACCTGTAGAGGTATTGTATATCCTGTTTACATCTATACCAATGTCAGGATTGTTTGACCTTGGCACTTTTGTGTAACCTCTTTGCTGCATGTATTTATTTACAGCATCAATGTATGCCTGGTCAGATGGCTGAAGATCTTTGTATGACTGGCCGTTATCAAGTACAACCACAGAATCTGAAATACTGTATGTTTTAAATGCGCTGAAATTTATTGTTGTATCGGCGTTAGTTACATAGATCCTTGATTCTTCCTGTGTGAGATTATTTAAAGGCTCTTTGGTGCAACTAAACAGCGTTACAACGCAGGCAACCAGGGCTGCCGATGTTAATTTATTATTTAGCATTGTGTGAGATTTTTTAAGTAGAGATCAAACCAAGTGCACAAAAAATTTAGTGTATTTATAGAACGTTTATTCGACAATAATTTAATGCAGAACGTTTACTAAGGTTTTCCTAAAATAAAAAACCGGTTTTAAAACCGGTTTTTAAATGCTTAATAAAAATTATTGTATTTGTAATTATGTTCTTCTTCCGCCTATTAGGCCAATCAATAAAGATATTATTGCCAATACCAGCAAAATATGGATTAAACCGGTTACGCTGTAAACAAAAACGCCAAGCAACCATCCAATAACCAGGATAACTGCGATGATGTATAAAATGCTTCTCATATCTTGTAATTTTTATAGTAGTAAGTTTAAAAAGTGTGCCAGTTATTTATACAACCCGGCGATAAATTTTATAAACTTGATAAGAAGATTATCGGGCATTATATTCTACAAAGATTTGCTTTTAACGGGCAAGGTTACGGCAAAGGTAGTTGACCTGCCGGGTTCTGAAATTACTTCCACAGAGCCATTGTGCGCCTGTATAATATTTAACGTGGAAGCGAGCCCTAAGCCAATGCCATTTCGTTTTGATGTATAATAAGGTTCAAATAAACGGTGAAGATTATCTTCGCTTATTCCGCTGCCATTATCGGTAATTTCAATAAAGGAATTTGTTTTATCGTTTTTAACTTTTATTGAAATCCTGCCTTTATCGTGTTCAATGGCTTCAACAGCGTTAATTAATATGTTGAGCAGGGCTATTGTTATTTTATCAAAATCGGCATTAACATTAATTAACTCTGAAGGATAGTCTATCTGCAGCGCAATATTTTTAAGACTGATCCTGTCCTTGGCCGAATTTATAATTTCATCAATAATAGATTGCAAAACGCAATCTGTAAGCTGCATTTCAGCGGGCCTTGAGCTGTTGAGCAATTCTTTTATGAGCTCGTTAATGCGGCCGCTGTTTCTGTAAATAATATCCAGGTATAAGGCATTTTCTTCTGATTTTTCTATGCTGCGCAAATGCTCGCAGGCAAGGTTTATATTATTGATTGGATTGCGCACTTCATGCGCCAGTGTACGCACCAGCCTGCCGGTTGCCGCAAGTTTTTCAGCGCGTAAATTGGCACGTTCCGCCTGCTTTATAAAACTTATGTCGTGAATTACACCCTGGTAATATGCTTTGCCTTCAGCATCTTTTTCTTTGGTTGCAGAAATAATGCATGGAACGGGTTTGTTTTTTTTATAACGTATTTCGGCCTGGCGGTTTTCAATAGCACCCTTGTGTTTTAGTTCCTCCGTTAGTTTTCTTGATAAATGATTATCGGTGAAAAGTTCGCTGAGCTTTACTTTGAATAAAGCATGCTCATCGCAGGAAAGTATGTTACTGAATGCTGAATTTATTTCAGTGAAACAAAGTTTATCATCTGTAACAAAAATGGCATCGCTCGATTTATCAAAAATATTTCTGTATTTTTTTTCTTTCGCTTTTAATTCATTCAGCGTTCTCGCCCTGTCAATAGAATACCGTATGGAACGCTCCAGTTTTTCGCTGCTTAATTCTCCTTTAACCAAATAATCGAAAGCGCCAAGACTCATGGCTTCTTCATCTATATTAATATCTCCTTTACCGGTAAGCAATATAAAAGGAACATCAGTTTCAAGCTTCACTGCTTCTTTTATAAGATCAATACCCGTTTTGGCGCCGAGCCTGTAGTCTACCAGAAAAACGTCATGTTTTTCACGTTTTATTTCGTCGAGTGCATTTTTATAATTATAGCACCATTCTATAATAAAATTTTTGCCTGGTATATTTTTAAGATAGTCACTCGTAATAAAGTAATCGTCTTCGTCATCATCTATAATAAGAACATTTATGTTATTTGTCATGATCTGGCCTTCTGTATTTGGGAGCACGATGAAGCATAATGCCTGCGATGCATAAACACGCTGTAATTGCTTTATTGTCCTTCAAAGGACTAATGATTTATGTAATTAAAAGGTTTACTCTGCGGTTCTTATTCCTCATTTATTATTTAACAATTGATACTCTTTTATTTTATTATATAAAGTCTTTCTGTCTATTTTCATCAGCTTGGCTGCCTTGCTTTTATTGAAATTTACCTGCTTCAATGCTTCAAGAATCGTTTCATATTCGGCATCAATGCTTGCCGATTTCAAATCAAGGTTGCCTGTTTTTACAGCAGCAGATGTTGTTGCTGCCTGCGGTATTGCCGCATTTGGCATGTCATTATTCTTTGCAGGCTGCGATGGTATCAGTTCATTAATCTTTTCATAGTTTGTTATTTCAAACGGAAGGCTTTTCAATTCTATTGTATCGCCATCGCTCAGCAGCACTGCTCTTTTAACAACATTTCTTAATTCCCTCAAATTACCATGCCATACATAATTATTAAAGGCGTTAGTAACATCCTGTGAAAACCTGGTAACATTTTTTTCAAGCTCTTTATTCGTGATGCGTAGAAAATATCCCGCAAAATGCATTATATCTTCTTTCCTGTCACGTAATGGCGGAATTTCTATGCTAAACTCATTAAAGCGATGATAAAGATCTTCCCTGAATTTACCTTCCTGGGTTGCATTCCATAGTTTTTCATTGCTGGCCACAATAATTCTTACATCGAGCTCAATATCTTTAGTGCCACCCACGCGCCGCATTTTTCTTTCCTGTACCACTCTTAATAAAGAAACCTGTATGTCGTAAGAAAGATTGGCTACTTCGTCCAAAAAAATAGTTCCGCCATTAGCCAATTCAAAACTTCCCACTTTTTGGTTTAATGCGCCGGTGAATGATCCTTTTTCATGGCCAAATAATTCACTTGCGGCAAGGTCTTTACTCAGCGCGCCGCAGTCAATGGCAATAAATGGTTCCTTGGCTCGTTTGCTATGCCTGTGAATTTCGTTGGCAACAGCTTCTTTACCGCTTCCTGTTTCACCATAAATTATAACGCTGTAATTGGTGGGCGCTACAAGCTTTACCTGTTTTAATATTTGCTGGAATGCCTGGCTGGGGCCAACTACATAATCCTCATGCATGTCAAACTCAAGGTCTGGCGCATTTTCACTGGTCCGCTTTTGAGATTGTACAGATTTAACAGGTTGATTTTTTAAAGTCTCACTATTAGCAAGCGCCTGTTTTATGGTCACTAAAATTTCATCGGGAAACAGTGGTTTTGTAATGTAATCATAAGCGCCATGACGCATTATTTCTACAGCACTGCGCACGTCGCTGTAGCCTGTAATAATTAAAAAGGGCAGGGCAGGATTTGTCGATTTCATCTTTTGAAGAATTTCAAGGCCACTTATATCTTCCAGCCTTAAATCGCAAAGTACAATATCGGGCATATTTTCCTCATACCAGGCCAATGCTTTTTTACCACTTGTAAAATCTATTACTTCGAAATTATTTCTTTCCAAAAATTTCCGCAGTAAAAGGCACATGTCCCTGTCGTCGTCTATTACTAAAACTTTAGTCATGAATAAATTTTGTAATGATTTAATTATTTCTTCGCAGCTCGTTATGCAAGTTCAAGACCAAATTGGGTATGCTTTACTACAAGGTAGTTATTTTGGGTAAATTTACTCAGAAATGGGAAGTGTATTGTAGAATTATGTCAACAAATGTTACGGACTAAGGAATGGATTAAATGCGGATTGCCAAACTTATAAAGGCTTTGTATCAAATCCTCATACTCTCGTTATGGTTTATAATACAATATTTTGTAAAAAATATTAGGCATATTTTTTATTGTATAAGATGGCTATGAACGGGAAAAAGGTGTTAATTATTGATGATGAAGTTGATTTGTGCCTGTTATTGAAAAACTACCTAACCAGGCAACAATTTGAAGTTGTTATTTCACATAAATTATCTGATGGTCTAAAAGAAGCGCTTGACTTTGTTCCTGATATTATTTTCCTTGATAATAATCTTCCTGATTCACAGGGCTGGACAAAAGCTGGTTATCTACTTGAAGCATTACCAAATGCCTCCCTCTATTTAATCAGCGCTTATAAATCGGGCAATGAAGCGCCCAAAAATCCCCGTGTAACTGTTATTGAAAAACCGCTCTCACTAAAAGCAATTGAAAGTCTTATATCCTGATTTTGAACAAGGTTATTATATGATTGGCCCGAATATATCGCATAAAGATTTTATTAAAATAACAAAGGATTATTCCCGTACCGCAGAAGTTGCAAAACTTATATATGTTACAGATAAAGAGCAGGGGATTATTCGGTTGAAAAAAGGTAAAGGGTTTTCTTACCTGTTTAAAAACGAGGTATTGAAAGATAAGCACCAATTAGAAAGGATAAAGAAATTAGTGTTGCCGCCTGCCTGGAAAAATGTATGGATCTGTTATAAAGAAAACGGGCATTTACAAGCAACAGGTTATGATATAAAAAACAGGAAGCAATACCGTTATCATGCTTTATGGAATACCCTGAGAAATGAAACAAAATTTCACCGCATGTATGAATTTGGCAAAGCTTTGCCACAAATTCGCCTGAAGGTTGAAAACGATTTGCTTCAAAAAGAATTAAATGAAAAGAAGGTGCTCGCCACAGCTGTAAGCCTTATGGAACGGACTTATATACGTGTTGGCAATATTGAATACGAAAAAACCAATGGCTCTTTTGGATTAACAACGCTTAAAGATAAGCATGTAAATATTAATGGGAGCCATATTACGTTTGAATTTAAAGGCAAGCGCGGTATAACGCATAATATTACCATTCAGAACAGGCGTTTGGCAAAAGCTGTAAAAGATTGCAGGGATATACCCGGCAGGGAATTATTTCAATATTATAATGAAGATGGTAATCATAAGAGCATCGATTCGGGCATGCTGAATAATTATATAAAAGAAGCAACGGGCGAAGATTTTACTGCAAAAGATTTTAGAACATGGGCCGGCTCTTTGCAAATGCTGCGCAGTTTAAAAGCGTTGGAAAAAGCGGAGGATGAGTCGAAAAGAAAATCAAATATTATTAACGCTTTAAATGAAGTGAGTATAAAGCTTGGTAATACCAGAACTGTGTGTAAAAAATATTATGTGCATCCGGGCATCATAAATCTTTATGAAAAAGATGGGATTGAAAATTACCTTGAAGAGCTTGACGGAATAGAAGAACCTGATGATAAATCGGCCTTAACCAAAGATGAGAAAGTGCTGATGAAAGTACTGAAGCAACTGGTCTCCTGACCGAAAACCTAAGCCTCCAATCATTTTTTTAATGCATTTATTTTACATTTATTGCACTTTGCATTTCGTTTAGCATTTCATAGATACGAAACCTATGCACGGCAAACATTAAATTGTAAACATTAAACTTTCTATATGACTCCGGATGAACGTTTCGAACACCTGAAATTGGAACTGCCGCCTGCACCTTTACCGCTTGGCGTTTATAAGCCATTTTTAATTGTGGGAAATCTTGTATATGTGTCTGGTCACGGGCCTTTATTACCCGATAATACTTTAATAAAAGGAAGGGTAGGAGATACTTTGAACGAAGATGAAGGCAAGCAGGCTGCACAGCAGGTTGGCCTCACCATTCTTGCTACACTGAAGCAAAACCTTGGCTCGTTTAATAACATAAAACGTGTTATAAAAGTACTTGGCATGGTGGCAGCAACGCCTGATTTTGAAAAGCATCCTTACGTTATTAATGGGTGCAGTGAATTGTTTGCCCATGTGTGGGGCAGCGATAACGGCGTTGGTGTTCGCAGTGCTGTGGGCATGGGTTCCCTGCCGGGAAATATACCAGTTGAAATTGAAGCCGTATTTGAATTGGAAGAAGCTCAGTTTGCTATATATACTTCATAAAAGAATTGCAGCACATATTTTACTTTCATGCAAAGCTGCAATTGCATTCATTAACTAACACTTGTTTAGTTAGCATTGATATAAATATCTCAGAAAAAAACTTAATTGTAGTAATTTAGCAGCCCTTTAAAGAGCAGGCTTTGCCGAGTAAAGATCGGAACGTACAAGGGAGTGACACAACTGAAGATGCCATTACTACTATAGCCGGCTACATAAAACAAACATCAAAAAAATGCAAGCAACTGAAGCAAACATGAAAGAGGTTACACAGGCGGCATGGAATAAAAGGCCGCTGGTTATTTCAGGCCCGTGCAGCGCTGAAACAGAAGAACAGGTAATAGAAACGGCTGTTCGTTTACAAAAAACAGGAAAGGTTGATATGCTGCGTGCCGGTATATGGAAACCGCGTACCCGCCCCGGCAGTTTTGAAGGCGTGGGTACAAAGGGTTTGCCCTGGATGCAAAAAGCCAAACAACTTACAGGCTTGCCTGTAACTGTTGAGGTGGCAACCGGTAAACAGGTGGAAGATGCTTTGCATTTTGGTATTGATGTTTTATGGATAGGCGCCCGCACTACCGTTAACCCTTTCAGTGTGCAGGAAGTGGCTGATGCTTTACGTGGTGTTGATGTACCGGTGCTTATTAAAAATCCTATTAATCCTGATCTTGAATTATGGATTGGTGCGGTTGAACGCGTTGCAAAAGCGGGTATTAAACAGATTGGATTGATACATCGCGGCTTTAGCTCTTATGGTAATTCTGAATACCGCAATGCACCTATGTGGCACCTGGCAATTGAAATGAAACGCCGCAATCCCGGTATGATGCTGATAAATGACCCTTCACATATTTGCGGGCGCAGGGATATTCTGCTGGATGTTGCCCAAAAAGCAATTGACCTTGATTATGATGGTTTGATTATAGAAAGCCACATTACGCCCGACGAAGCCTGGAGCGACGCCAAACAGCAGATTACACCTGAAGTGCTTGGTGAAATGCTAAGCGCCATAAGCTGGAGGAAAGAAGATGGGGCCAGTGAAGAATTTCATGCACAAATGGAAAAGTTACGCCAGCAGATAAACCATTTGGATGATGAATTGATGCAGATTTTAAGCCAGCGTATGAAGGTATCTGAAAAAATCGGCCAGTATAAAAAAGATAATAATATCACCATCCTTCAAACCAACCGTTGGAATTCAATACTCGAAAGAGCATACGCACAGGGAGAAAAATTAGGCCTAAGCAAAGAATTTGTTACAAAATATTTTGATGCCGTTCACATGGAAAGCATATCGCATCAAAATAAAGTAATGAATGATGAATAAAGAGGTCTCATCCCATTTTTGTGATAAAAGCTTAAAAACAAATTGTAACACTTTACAGCTTTGCAAACTTTGCTTCTTTGCGTGAAATGAATATTAAAAAGGTAAACTTCAATACATCTTCCACTACTTTCTATTTTGCGGCAGGCATTGCTCATTTAAAAGAGTTTGTTGATGTTCAACATGCTGTTATGCTTGTTGATGAATACGTTTTTAACCAGCATGTAAAGAAGTTCAAAGGCTGGAAAACAATCATATTAAAATCCGGTGAGCAATTTAAAAAGCAATCAACTATTGATGCTATCATAAAACAGTTGATTGAATTGGGTGCAGACCGCAAAACAATATTAATTGGCGTGGGTGGGGGTGTTGCCACAGATATGACCGGATTTGTTGCCAGCGTTTATATGCGCGGAATAAAATTCGGTTTTATTCCTACCACTATTCTTTCAATGGTTGATGCGTCTATTGGCGGTAAAAACGGTATTGATGTTGGTGTGTATAAGAATATGGTTGGTACAATCAATCAGCCATCATTCATTTTACACGACCTTGTTTTCCTGAACACACTCCCTGAAATTGAATGGCAGAACGGTTTTGCGGAGATCATTAAACATGCCTGTATAAAAGATGCGGCTATGTTTAAAGAACTGGAGGCAAACAGCCTTAAAAAATATCAATCTAAAAAAGCTTTATTGCGTGATCTTATTCAACGGAATGCTTTACTAAAAGCAAAAGTGGTTGGTCAGGATGAATTTGAAACCGGCGACAGGAAGCTGCTGAACTTTGGCCACACGTTTGGCCATGCCATTGAAAATACGTACAAGCTTTCTCATGGTTATGCCGTAGCTGTTGGAATGGTAATGGCCTGCATGATATCGGAAGCTTACGAGGGTTTTAAAGATACTAACCGGGTGGTTGAACTGATAAAGCAATATGGGTTGCCCGTGCATCAATCTTACAATGCAAAAAAAGTGATTGATGTAATGAAAGCTGATAAAAAGAAAGTGAAGGATGTGATCAGTTATGTGTTGCTGCAAAAAATTGGTAAAGCTGTTGCAGCGCCGATAGCAATAAACGAGGTAGAAAATATAATAACACAGCTGGAATCTAAGTAGCATATAATGAAAGCAATCATAAAAGGATACGGCTTTAATAACTTCTCTTCAGTAAAGGGAGGCAGCGTTCATGCGCCTGCATCCAAAAGCTCCATGCAGCGTGCCTGTGCAGCAGCGTTGGTGAGAAAAGGTGAAAGCATTATCCGTAATCCAGGCAAGAGCAATGATGATATTGCAGGATTGAATGTTATACAAACTTTAGGCGCTGAAGTGGAGAACCTGGAAGATGGAAGTTTGAAAATTATAAGTGATGGCATAGATCCCGTTTCATCTGTTGTAAATAATGGTGAAGCGGGTTTGGGTATTCGTATGTTTACACCAATTGTTGCATTGAGTAAAAAAGAAATGTTGATTAACGGTGAAGGTAGTTTACTTACACGCCCAATGGATTTTTTTGATGAAGTAATGCCGCAGTTAGGTGTACAGATTGCATCTAATGAAGGTAAGCTTCCGATAAAAATACAGGGACCTTTGCAACCAAAAGATATTACAATAGACGGTTCGTTGAGTTCACAGTTCTTAACGGGTTTATTGCTGGCCTATGCAGCAAGAGATGCAAAGAATGTAACTATTAATGTAACTAATCTTAAAAGCAAACCTTACGTTGATCTTACTCTAAGCGTAATGGAATCCTTTTTATTAAAGGTTCCTGAAAACCGCAACTACGAAGCATTTTATTTTGAGGAAACTCCTGATACGGAAAGCGGCGATTTTGTTGATTACACGGTTGAAGGCGACTGGAGCGGTGGTGCATTTTTATTGGTGTTTGGCGCTATTGCAGGCAATATAAAAGTTGCAGGACTGGATATAGCATCAACACAGGCCGATAAAAAAATACTGGAAGCTTTGGAAAGCTGCGGTGCACAATTGCTGATCGGTGAAAAAGAAATAGAAGTTGCTCCATCAGGTGATGGCCTTAAGGCTTTTGAATTTGATGCAACGGATTGTCCCGATTTGTTTCCACCACTGGCTGCATTAGCGGCTTGTTGTAAAGGCATCACAAAAATTACCGGTGTTCATCGTTTGGCGCATAAAGAAAGCAACCGCGCCTTAACTATTCAGGAAGAATTAGGCAAGGTGAATATTAAAGTTGTGCTGAATGATAATGTAATGGAGATTGAAGGCACAAGCGACATTAAAACTGCAACCGTTCATTCGCATCACGATCACCGCATTGCCATGATGTGCGCTTTGCTGGCCTTAAAAGCTGATGGCGAAACCACGATTGAAGTGGCCGAAGCCATCAATAAATCATATCCTGATTTTTACAGACATTTACAATCTTTAGGTATTTCAATAAAAACTGAAGATTAAATTGCAAACATAAAATTCCATAAGGGTTAAGGGGCATGAACGCATTTGGCCGCATATTCAGGGTAACAATTTTTGGCGAATCGCATGGAGAAAGTGTGGGCATTAATATTGATGGTATTCCGGCTGGTTTATCATTAAGCGTAGAAGATTTTTTGGAAGATATTGAACGCCGCAAAGGTGGCACTCAAAAAGGCACCACGCCGCGGCAGGAAAGCGATCTTCCCATTTTTAAAAGCGGTGTTTTCAATAATAAAACAACGGGTGCGCCACTTACTATTCTTTTTGAAAATAACAATACACGTTCCGGTGATTATGCAAAACAGCGTGCCGTGCCACGCCCGGGCCATGCTGATTTTGTGGCCAGTAAAAAGTTTGGAGGTTTTGAAGATTACCGTGGTGGCGGCCATTTCAGCGGAAGGTTAACCGTATGTTTGGTAGCAGTGGGCGTTGTTGCAAAAAAACTTTTGGCAGCAACCCAATCTATAAAAGTGGCTGCTGCAATATTGGAAATAGGCGGCGAACCTGATCTTGAAAAAGGCCTGCAAAAAGCCATTGATGCCAAAGACTCCATTGGCGGTATAGTTGAATGCCGCGTAAATAACTTACCGCTTGGTTTAGGCGAACCCTTTTTTGATAGCGCTGAATCTTTACTGGCACATGCTGTATTTGCTATTCCTGCTGTGAAAGGTGTTGAATTTGGCGCTGGTTTCGCGGCTGCAAAAATGTTTGGCGCAGAACATAATGACGCCATTATAGATGAATCCGGGAAAACAAAAACCAATAACGCTGGAGGTATTGTAGGCGGCATCACCAATGGCAACGAGCTTATATTCCGCATTGCTGTTAAACCTACGTCATCCACACCAAAAGAACAGCAAACACTTAACTGGGAAACCAATCAAATAGAAAAATTTTCTGTAAAAGGGCGCCACGATCTCTGCATTGCATTGCGGGTGCCGGTAGTGCTTGAGGCTATTACAGCCATGGTACTTACAGATTTAATGTTGCTTGAACAGCGCATTCCACGCATACTTCATTAAAATTTCGGGCAGGGTACAAATTTGCCGTCGGGATGTTTCATAATGTAAATCAATGAAATCTCAATGCCGCCGCGGCTTTCAGAAGCTGTTTTGAGGTCAGAGATATTTATATCGTAAGTAGCGCCAACACGCAAATCGTTGAACTCAAGGCCGAGATAAGGTATGAGCGCATCTCCAAAACGCATCCAGGCGCCGCCATAAAAACTTGTTGGATTTTCAGATTCAGGATCTCCGGCCATAAACTGCATGGCGCCGCCTATGAGCGTTTCTGTTGCTCCGGCCTGCGTACTGAAAAGCCCGCTCAGGTGCAAAGTGGTTTGAACGCCTACAGGAAAATATCCGCCGGCATGAATAGTGGCCCTTGGATATAAATCGTAATTAACGCCTGTAAATTCCTGCTTGGGGCGGTTAATATGGTACAGGCTTACACCGGCATAAAAATTATTACGGTCGGTGGTACTCATGGAGTAAAGAATGCCTGCATTTAAATCGAAGTAATTGGCTTTAAGCGTTGAATTATTAAAAACTTCCTGCGTGGGATTTGTAAAACCCGCTGCCGTTAACTGGTCTTCAAACGTTAATTTGGAAGTATTGATAAGCATATTGGAATAAGTAGCCTGAAAACCCAAACCAAGTTGTTTGAGGCCATCTTCATCCAAACCTTTATGATAAGCTGTTGAAAGCGAAAAATAATTAAAGGCCACAGCGCCGGCAGCGCTTTTATCGGTATAACCCATTAAGCCTACGCCCCAGGTATCATTATAAGGAATTTTATTGGCAAGAATAGGAAAATCAACAGAAGCTGTAGCTGTTTGATAAGCCCTGTTAATGGTAGGCCATTGATTACGGTAATTGAAAGCGCCACGCACCATTCCGTTAAACTTACCTGTAAAAGCCGGGTTAAGCGTCATGGGTGATGAGAAGAATTGGGAAAAATGCGGATCCTGGGCAATGGTTGTTGCAGTAATCAATAAGCAAAAGATGGTTACAAATAATTTCATTCTCGAAATTTAATAAAACGGGCTTTTTTCAATTTTATTGAAAATAAATAACATTTTTTAAGACAAAGAGATATAATTAAAGCTGCATTCGTTTATCAGAATTGTGTTTTAAGGCCAAAAGCGAGATCGCCTGCGTCTCCCAGGCCCGGTACAATATACCCTTTCGCAGTTAATTCATCATCAATATCACCGCACCAAATATATATTCTTTCTCCAAATTCCCTTAATAGATATTCTATTCCCACAGAAGCAGCAATAGCAGAAACGATATGTATTTGTGAAGGGTTGCCGCTATTTTTCAAAGCCTGTAATGCGGCTACAAGCGATGACCCGGTTGCCAGCATAGGATCGGAGAGGATTAATATCCTGTCATCAAGAGAAGGAGCGCTAAGGTATTCAAGGTTTATCTCGAAGCTCCCATCGCGGCGGTGCTTGCGGTAGGCGGAGATAAAAGCATTGTCAGCTTTGTCAAAGTAGTTTAATAATCCCTGGTGCAATGGTAGCCCGGCCCTGAGTATGGTTGCCAGCACAGGCTGCTGCGCCAGCACTTTGCTTGAATGAAAGCCCAGCGGGGTTTGAATTTCTTTTTCTTCCCAGGGCAAAGTTTTGCTTATTTCAAAAGCAATGGCTTCGCCAATGCGTTCGAGATTGCGGCGAAACCGCATGCGGTCTGTTTGCACTTCTGTATTTCTGATCTCGCTTATCCAGTTAGTGAGTAAGCTGTGCGTGGCGCTCAGGTTGGTAACCATGGCACGAAGATAGAACGTTTTCAGGTTTATAAATTACGCCGGAATTGCAGATTTTAAACCTTTTTGAAGTTTTTGGCAGGAGAAAAACATAATTGATTTTGCAACGGAAAATGGTGCCTGTAAAGTGGTTATCCGGGAATGAGTTATGAATTTCGGCTGAATATTTATAAGGAAACAAAATTTCTTCTTATCGCTTCAAGCGCCATACCGGTGCGGCTTTGAACATTAAGTTTTTTAAAGAGGTTTTCGCGGTAGCCGTCAACTGTTCTTTCTGAAACATGCATAGTAGCGGCAATTTGTTTATAAGTAGCATCGCTGCAGGCAAGCTGTAAAAATTCTTTTTCCTTATCGGTAAGCTGCAATTCTTTTTCTTTCTCCTGGTGCTGCAGCAGGCGGCGGTAATTTATATTAGCCGCATCTGAATTGTAATAACCTTTTTTATGAATTTCAAGAAGCGCTTTGTTCAATTCTTCAGGATGAATATCTTTTAGAAGATAAGAGCAGCAGCCGGCTTTAATCATGCTGATAATAGTGGCGTCGTCATCTTTCATGGAAAGCGCAACAAGCTTTATGGCAGGATATTTTTCAGAAAGATATTCTGCGGTTTGCCTGCCATCCATCACCGGCATATTTACGTCAAGCAGAATTATATCGGGCTCGATTTTTTTTATTTCAAGTTTATTGATGAGGTCTTTACCATTCATGCCTTCTGCAATAATGGTAAAACCTTCAAGGCTGCTTATGAGAAGGCTGAGTGATTTTAAAAATAATTGATGATCATCTGCTATGCCTATAGTAATATTCATGATTGTAAAGTTTCGCAGTTTTGAAGCCTGGTTATCTAAAGGTGTGATTTTTTTTAATATCTATAAATGAAATTTTAGTTTTCCTGAGTAAAGACGGCTTGTCATCAGTTAAGCAACATCTTGATTATTTACAGGTATCTTAATCTGTAATGAATATTTGTTGATTTCATTATACTGCCACTTAATCATGCCGCCAAGCAATTGAATGCGTCGTTGCATATTGTTTGAAACACCATTCTTTAACGGGTATGCAACGTCTGCGAGAACTATTTCAACTTCAAACAAATTTAGTCCACCTTTTAACCGGATGGTAATGCATTTGGCAGAACAATGTTTGCCGATATGCTGCAATGCTTCATGAACTACCCTGAACAGCATTATCTGGACGCCGGGCTCTAACGACAGCTCTTCTCTATTGCTTATAATAGCAACCTGGGCCATGCCCTGCGCATTTATTCTTTCTTTTTCTGCTTCCAGGTGACTGATAAAATTAAAATGGGGAAGCCATCCATTGTGCAGGGTTTTTGATAATGAGCGCAGGTCAACTATTGCTTTTGCGAGCGTATGTTCCGCAGTCTTCAATGTGTCGGGCGGCTGTGCCAGTTCCATTGCCGTCATGCCAAGCAATAATTTGGTTGTACTTAATAACTGGCCTATATTATCATGCAATGCCATGCTTATCTGGCTTAACGAATATTCCTGTGTTTCGAGTTGCGATAACAGTAATTCATGTTCGAATCTATATCTCATTTTTACCCGGCTTTCTTTTTTATTTCGCTGAAGCATTAATTTATAAAGATGCACTTATTAATATAAGTGCCGTTGACACGATCATTATTGAAATAACAGGTGTTGCATAAAGCTGCCAACGCTTAATAGAAGCATTTTGTAATTTACAGATTACTTCAGGCATTCGCGATAATTTCGTTTCAAATTGTAAGACGCTATAGCAACCGGAACAACCAACATGCCAATACATAAAAGGAATAACACGGGTTAATTTGCAGGCTATTGGTTTTATTTAGTTTAATTAATATTGTTATAAAATGTTTACTGTTTTAATATAAACGATATTCAACAAGTTTTTATAATTTGTTACAGCCAATAAATACGGATACTTTCTTTGCTACTTTTCCGGTCTTTGTTTAATTACTTTTCAAGTACAATGTTCAGCTTTTTATGATTATTATGAAAACGTATTTTACGCATTTAAACAATGGGAATTTTCCCGTTTGCAAAGTGGCTGTTATTACATAAAGCACCCATTTTCTATGAGGATATTATTTTAGAGATTAATTAAAAGTGTTTGTTGCTCAGGCAAATTTTGTTGTCATGTGCAGTGTTCCTGCTATTGATTAAAAAATCTAATATTTATAAATGCAACATTGTTGCATTTATAAAAAAGCCGGTATATTTGCTTTATGACTGATAAAAATTTTGAAGTAATTATTATAGGCGGAAGTTACGCCGGGCTTTCAGCAGCAATGACGCTGGGCCGTTCGCTGCGCAGCGTTTTAATTATAGACAGCGGCTTGCCCTGCAACAGGCAAACACCTTATTCTCATAACTTCATTACACAGGATGGGAAGGAACCCGGCGCTATAACCCGAAAAGCCAAAAGCCAGGTACTAAACTATTCTAACATACAGTTTATAAACGGGCTTGCTGTTAACGGAAAAAAAATGGGAACAGATTTTAGTATCACCCTGCAAACAGGTGAAGTCTTTGTCTCAAAAAAATTGATTTTTGCAACGGGCATAAAAGACATGATGCCGCCCATAAAAGGCTTTAGCGAATGTTGGGGTATTTCTGTTATACATTGCCCGTATTGCCACGGCTACGAATTCAGGAGCCAAAAAACAGGTATACTGGCCAATGGCGATAAAGCATTTCATATAGCTTCACTGGTTAATAATCTTACAGATGATATTACAATATTAACTTCAGGCAAAGCGGGGTTTACAGCCACGCAACTTGCCAGGCTGCAGCAACATAACATACAAATTATAGAAGCTGAAATTGCAGCGATAGAACACGAGAATGGTCATATAAAGAATGTGGTTTTCAAAGATGGCGATAAAGCTGGTTTTAATGCAGTGTATGCTGCCATTCCGTTTGTGCAACATTCAGATATACCCGTTTCGATGGGTTGCGAGCTGACTGAACATGGATATATAAAAACGGATACCTTTCAAAAAACAACCATTGACGGTGTTTTTGCCTGCGGCGACAATGCCGGCATGATGCGGTCTGTAGCTAATGCCGTGGCAGCAGGCAATATTGCAGGGGCAATGGTAAATAAAGAGCTGACAGAAGAAGTGTTTTAAAGAATTGGATTTCGGTTAGCTGTAGTATTCAGTAAGAGAGGTATAATATAGTTTTCTGTTTTATCATGTGCACCGTTATTAATCTTTACCTGCAGTATGCCCGTTTTCACTATGACCCAAATTTTTATCCGGCGCCACAATATCCCGCACCAATTGTTTCAATTCTTTTATTTCGGGAAAACGGCCCGCTTCCTTACGGTCGAATATTTTATTACCATCAATGTAAATAATATACCGGCCGTTTAATGCCGCAGGTTGTAGCAATACGCCCTTTAATTCACCGGTAAAAGTAGTGAGCAGTTCCTGCGCCATGTAGGCAGCACGCAGCAGCCAGCCACATTTTGGACAATATTCTATGGTTACAGTTGGTTTCATTATTTTGATTTATTATAAGCATACAAGCAACACCAATGCAAAGAGAAGATGAGTTTAAACGCAAAATTTTGAATTATCCATCTATGGCATTCCTTCAAAGAATTTCTTTGCCTCAAGCCAGTTATCCATTCTTTCATACTCCTTATAATGTATATTATGCGGCGCTGTGAATACAATAGGCCTGCCGGGAAAAACGGAGAGATTGAAATCATGGTCATCAATTAATACATCGCCTTTTACCAAATGTTTGTTGCCACAAAATATTCTTTGCTTCCAATGGATGAAAGGAAAATGCTTATCGAGCCATTCATATTTATCCGTGAAAGAATATTTGAATTCCATTGCAGCCGATACAATATATATTTCATGCATTCTGCTTAAAACCTCTACGGTTTCTTTTGCATCCTGTATAACGGGCAGGTCTTTGAAAAATCCCTTTTGATGCGGGTAGCTTCTCACGAGTTGCTTATGTTCATCGGGTACTATCTGGTAAAAATGTTTACCGGGAATATCTGCTTTGGTATAGCGGATACCAAAATCTCTTTCATACCATTCAAAAAACCGCTCTACGGCATCGGCTAACACATCATCCATATCTATTAAAATGCGCATACAAATTATTTTCCTTCAAAGAAAATAAAACACCATTACTTCGCAAACAAAAATTGTTTTTGCAATAACCAACAAACACTTTTCTTAATAACCAGCAGTAGTTTCAACAAGCCAGTTTTCCGTTTATATAAATTTTAGGAGTTGGCACAATTGCTTTCTTTTATTTTTGTTTTAATGAAGCAGTCTGAAAATCTTAATTATAAATATCATCTGCTTTAAACATGAGAAAAAAATGATGAAATATTTTATAAGTTTTCTTCTTCTCTTTTCGCTTGAAAAAATAAATGCACAGGATACTGCAACCTGGGATCTTCGCAAATGCGTGGATTATGCTATAGCGAATAATGTAAGCGTACTGCAGGCCGACGTTCAGGCCAGGCTTGCCGCACTGGATAAGAAACTGGCCAACTGGCAATCCATTCCAACCCTTGGATTTAATACACAGGCTGGTTACCAGTTTGGCCGCAGCATCGATCCTACATCGAACCAATACACCAATAATAAGATATTTTTTCAGAGCTATGGTTTGCAGGCAGGTGTTACATTGTTTAATTTTTTCAGTATAAGAAATAATCAACTCTCCTCGGCTAAAAATGAAGAAGCCGCAAAAATTGGAATAGAGAAGGCCAGGAATGATATTGCTTTGAATGTAGCAGCATCTTATCTGCAAACACTGCTCGCGGTAGAGCAAACGAATATTGCAAAAGTGCAGATTGATCAAACCCGTGCCCAACTTGATAATACAAGGAAATTGGTTGATGCGGGCAGCATGCCTGAATTGAATGCGGCACAACTTGAATCGCAACTGGCAACAGACAGCTCCAATTATATTACTGCACTGGGCACAGCAGATCAAAACCGGATTCAACTGATAGCAATGCTTAATTTGGATGAGTCCACGCCATTCAGGGTAGCCACGCCGGATGTTGATAAAATTCCTATTCCGGCATTGGCTGAGCTTGATCCTGCTTATGTTTACCAGTTGGCTTTGGGTAGCCAGCCTTTGCAACAATCAGACAGTGTGCGTATTCTTTCAGGAGAATATGCTGTAAGAAGCGCAAGAGGTGCTATGTATCCTACACTAAGTTTATATGGGCAATTAGGCAGCAATTATGGCAATAATTATTATGAACAAACCGGTTCATTTCCCTATACTGATACAACCCATACCAATGACCCCAGATATTATGTTGTTAACCACCATGAATTACCCTTATATAGTAAAGTGCGTTATTTTAAACAAATCGGTAATATCAATTTTAGCCAGGGTATAGGCCTGCAATTAAACATACCCATCTTAAACGGAAGGCAGTTAAAAACCAATTACGACCGCGCCAAACTTAATCTTGAAAATTACAGGCTGCAAAAGCGCACGGATGATTTAACATTGCAGCAAAATGTGTATACTGCATACAGCAATTCGGTGGCGGCTTTGGCGAAATATAGTGCCACAACAAAAGCCGTGCAAACACAGCAGTATGCGTACGACCTTGCTACAAAAAGATATGAGATAGGCATTCTTTCAACAATAGATTACATTACCATTCAAACCAATTTATTTACAGCCAAAATTAACCAGGCGTCTGCCAAGTACGATTACATCTTTAAAATGAAGGTGCTCGAATTTTATAAAGGCCAGGGCGTACAGTTTTAAGATGAATGCATAAACTTTTACATTATGAGTAAAAAATTAAAATGGATAATCGGGATACTGTTAATACTAATTGTACTGCTTGTTATTTTAAGCAAAGCAGGTGTTTTGGGTAAAGATGAAGGCATTGAAGTTACCGCTGAAAAAGCCGCTACACGTACCATTACCGAAACAGTAACTGCCACAGGAAAGGTGTTCCCTGAAATTGAAGTAAAAGTGAGCCCTGACATATCAGGTGAAATCGTGGAGCTGAATGTGCAGGAAGGTGATACAGTGCGCCGCGGCCAGGTGGTTGCCAAAATTTATGCTGATATATATTCTTCACAAAGAGATCAGGCTGCTGCCGTAGTAGCTCAATCCCAGGCGCAGGTAGCCAATTCGCAGGCACAACTGGGTGCATTGAAGGCCACATTGGACCAGGCAGAAGCTGCCTACAAACGCCAGAAAACGTTGCTTGATCAAAAGGTGATCTCACAATCTGAATTTGAAACTGCCCAGCAGGCTTATGAATCAGCGAAAGCTAATTTTATTGCTGCACAAAGCGGCATCAATGCCAATAAAGCCAGTGTACAAAATGCTCTTGCAGGGTTGACCAGCGCCAACAAAGATTTACAGCGCGCCACCATTACCGCGCCCATGGATGGCGTTATAAGTTTATTAAGCGTAAAGAAAGGTGAACGTGTTGCGGGCAACAGTTTTAATGTGGGCACGGAAATGATGCGCATAGCCGATCTCAGCAGCATAGAAGTGCAGGTGGATGTTGGTGAAAACGATATCCCTAAAGTAAAGCTGGGCGATACGGCCATCGTTGAAATTGATGCTTTTAATAATCGTAAATTCAAAGGTGTTGTGTATAAGATTGCCAATCCGGAAACATCTGCCTTAACCAGCAGTTCCGGCTCTTCCTCCACTTCTGTAACCAACTATGAAGTGCATATTCGCCTGCTTCCCAACGATTATAAAGACCTTATTATAAAAGGGCAGCCTTTTCCTTTCAGGCCAAATATGACAGCCAGCGCCGATATTCAAACGCAAACACACACGAATGTTTTGACAGTGCCTTTGAATGCTGTAACCACGAGAAGCAGGGAAGATGTATTGAAAGCTGATTCAACTAAAAATAATAAGACCGGCAGCACTGTAAGCAGCAACGCTGACAATGATCTTGCAGAAGTTGTTTTTGTGTTGCAACCGGATGGTAAGGTTAAAATGAGCGAAGTAAAAACTTCTATTCAGGACATTAATAATATTGAAGTTAACAGCGGTTTAAAAACCGGTGAACAGGTAATTACCGGCCCTTACGATGTTGTAAGTAAAACGCTTAAGAACGGCGATAAGGTTAAGGTGGTAAATAAAGACCAGCTTGTAAAAAGTTTTGAGAAGAAATAAGTAGATTGACTGAGGCATAAGGTGCAGGGGCGGGAGAAAGTTCCATTGGAAAGGCGAAGCCGCCTGATGGATGTTTGAAGAATGATTATGCTATATTATTTTCTTTGTTGTTATTCAATAATTGTGCAACTGGCTCAGTTTTTTAAACTGAGCCAGTTTTTTATATGATACCTTAAACATGTGATTAACACGTGAAATTCATTGTTTGCTTGTTTTGCTTCTATCTTTGATATTCTAATTTACGATATGCAATTCGGAGTAATAGGAAGCGGAAGCTGGGCTACGGCCCTCGCAAAAATTTTAACCGGTAACAGCAATAATATTTATTGGTATATACGTAATACTGATACCATTAATCAGCTTGCACAACGCAGGCATAATCCTCATTATTTAAACAGCGCTTCCTTTAATACAGATTTATTGCAGCTAAGCAGTAACATCAATTATGTGATTGAAAAAAGCGATGTGCTGGTTATGGTAATTCCATCAGCTTATGTGCATCAATCTTTGAGCGCCCTGAATAAAGATGTGTTTACAGGAAAGAAAATAATCTCTGCTATAAAGGGCATTCTGCCTGAGAAAAACCAATTGTTGAACGAATACCTGGCAGAGAATTTTGATGTGCCGCTGGAAAATTATTTTACCGTGCTGGGCCCTTGTCATGCTGAAGAAGTGGCAGCCGAAAAATTATCTTATCTTACTTTTTCCGGGCTTGATTTAAATATAACCAAACAACTTGCCGTCAGTTTTAAAACAGAATTTATCAATACCGTTACAAACACTGATATATTAGGCGTACAATATGCTGCTATATTAAAAAACATTTACGCATTGGGCGCCGGTATTGCACACGGCCTTGAATACGGCGATAATTTCTTAAGTGTTTATATAGCCAACGCTGCCAATGAAATGGTTAGGTTTTTACGCGAAGTGAAACATGAAGCTTCTGACGTTCAGCTTAACTATTCAGCTTCTGTTTATCTTGGCGATTTGCTTGTAACCTGCTATTCTTTATACAGCCGTAACCGCATGCTGGGTAATATGATCGGAAAAGGATATTCCGTTAAAGCGGCCCAACTTGAACTGGGGATGGTGGCGGAAGGTTATAATGCGAGTAAATGCATTCATATCACCAATCAAAATCTCGGCGTGCAAATTCCGATAGCTGAGATTATTTATAAGATTTTGTGGGAGCAATTACAACCCGCTGAAGGCTTTGCCGCCATTGAAAATTTATTGGTTTGATTCCATGGCTTTCATATAAGTAGCCAAATCTTTATCACCTCTTCCACTTAAACAAATTATAGTAACATCGGTTGGTTTAAACTTCATCTGTTCCAATGCCGCCAATGCATGCGCAGATTCCAGGGCCGGAATAATACCTTCCATTTTGGTAAGATTGAAAGCTGCATCCAGCGATTCTTTGTCAGTAGCGCTTAAAAATTTTGCACGGCCACTTTCATATAAATGTGCATGTAATGGCCCAATGCCCGGATAATCCAATCCCGCAGAAATGCTGTGCGGCTCTACCACCTGGCCATCAGGCGTTTGCATTACGAGGCTTTTGCTGCCATGCAAAACTCCCGGTTTGCCAAGCTGCGTTGTAGCTGCGCTCATGCCGCTGTTAATGCCACAGCCTGCAGCCTCCACAGCCACCAGCTGCACCTGCAGGTCATCTAAAAAATGATAAAAGGCACCGGCTGCATTGCTGCCGCCGCCCACACAGGCCACTACATAATTTGGAAATTCAGTGCCCTCTTTTTCTTTTAATTGCTTTTTTATCTCTTCACTTATCACGCTTTGAAAACGCGCCACCATATCAGGATAGGGGTGAGGGCCAACCACAGAGCCTATCACATAATGTGTATCATTAGGATTATTGATCCAGTCGCGGATAGCTTCGTTGGTGGCATCTTTCAATGTTTTGCTGCCGCTTGTTGCGGGCAATACCGTTGCACCCAGCATATGCATACGCGCTACATTAGGCTGCTGGCGTTCCATATCCACTTCGCCCATATATACAATACATTCAAGCCCCTTTAATGCACAAACTGTTGCGGTGGCCACGCCATGCTGCCCGGCGCCCGTTTCTGCAATAATTCTTTTCTTGCCCAGTCGTATAGCAAGCAATACCTGGCCAATGGCATTGTTTATTTTATGCGCGCCGGTATGGTTTAAATCTTCCCGCTTTAAATAAATTTTTGTATTGAATTGTTTGCTTAAACGTTCTGCCAAAAATAAAGGTGTTGGCCTTCCCACATAATCATGCAGCAAATGCTGAAACTCTTTCTGGAAGCTATCTTCATACATTATCTGCAAATACTTTTCCTTTAGTTCCTCCACATTACGTTGCAGCATTTCGGGAATATAAGCGCCGCCAAAATTTCCATAATAACCAAAAATGTTTGGTTGTTTATATGTGCCTTTATTATTGGGTGTTACTATGTTTATCATCACTCGTTAATTATCGTAAGAAATATTTTTTATGATACAGCTTTTGCAGTGCTATTGAACACGGTTGCGTCGCAACACTGCGGCTGATGAATTGCTATTGAGCTTTTACAGCATCAACTGCATAAAAATTAAATCAAGCCATTTATCAAATTTATAGCCTACCTCTTTTAAGCAGGTTGTTTCCACAAAACCAAATTGTTTATGCAAGGCAATGCTGGCTTCATTGTCAGCAGTAATGCCCGCAATCATTGTATGCAGGTTCATTGCCCTGGCAGTATCAATTAACGGCTGCATTAATAATTTTGCAATTCCTTTACCGCGTTGCCCCGCTTTCACATACACAGAATTTTCCACCGTATATTGATATGCCTGCCATGCCCTGAATTGACCAAATGTGCTGAAGCCAACGATGTCATTATTTTCTTCTGCTACAAACACAGGAAAGCCTTCTTTTTGTTTTTGAGCAAACCATTCTTTCCGCATTTGCAATGTTTGCAAATCGTAATGAAATACAGCCGTTGTATTTTGAATGATATCATTATAGATATCAAGTATTGACTGCAGATCGGCTGCTGTTGCTTTACGGATTGATATCATGGCCTGGTATTTTCTTCAAACAAATTGGGCAGCAAGGGTTCGCTTAGCCGCTTTTTAAAAGCTTTTATCAGTTCAATATCTTTTACACCGGGCATTAATTCAAATTTGCTGTTGATGTCAATTGCAAACAGGTCTTTTGCTGTTGCATGAGTAGCGAATTTTTTTATTTCATCCGCATCATCGGGCGATATGCCGCCTGCTAAAAAGAACGGCTTTTGAATATCCAGGCCTTTTAAAAGCTGCCAGTTAAATTTTTTGCCGCTGCCGCCAAATGAAGTTGTTTCTGTATCGAATAAAAACATATCGGCTGCTTCATAATAATCTTTTATTTTCCATTCCACATTATCATCATTGCTCAGCCGGAATGCTTTAATAACAGTTATATAATTTGATATTTTTTCACAATAACGCGGCGATTCATTCCCGTGCAATTGCACCAGGTATAAACCGCAATCATCTACGGTTCGCAGTACTTCATCCACGTCTTCATCCACAAAAATTCCCACCTTATTTATTTTGCCGCGTATTTTCTTTATAGCTGCAGAAGGCATGCTTTTATAAACATATCTCGGTGAAGGCCGGTAAAAATTAAACCCTGCGAATTCCACTCCAATCTCGTTTAGCTGGCTTACCTGTTTGATATTGGTAAGCCCGCAAACCTTAATCCTGAAATGGTCCCGCCGCTTTATATTACCGGCAGCCTGGTTATTTAATTCAGTCATGTTTGTTGCTGAATGTTGCAGTTGTTGGAAGATTCATATTAAACTTCTGAGTCTTCAAACAACTTCGTCAATAAATTAATTACTGCATGCTTAAAAAGCAGATTTCATCTGTTTTTTAAGCGCTTTCATAAATTCAGCAAAAGCAACCGCAGGTTTTGACGCCTTCATAAAATTTTCGCCAATTAAAAATCCTTTAAATCCAAAATTGTGTAAAGCTATAATTGTTTCAACATCCGAAATACCGCTTTCAGAAATCACAGGCTTATCTGCCGGCAAAAGTTTTATCAGGTCTTTTGAAGTTTGTATATCAGTAACAAAAGTTTCGAGGCTGCGGTTGTTAATGCCGATAATATCTGCTTCATCACAAATATGCCCGATCTCTTCTGCCACATGTAACTCAAGCAATACTTCAAGGTTCAGCTCTTTGGCTTTTACAGCAAGCTGTTTCACTTGCTCTTTTGATAAACAGGCTGCAATAAGAAGTATAACATCTGCGCCGTAAGCCTTGGCTTCATATAACTGAAACTCATCTATTATAAAATCTTTGCGCAATAAAGGAATATCCACTTCAAGCCTTGCAATTTTTAGTTCTTCTATGTTGCCTCCAAAAAAATCTTCATCTGTTAGAATTGAGCTGGCTGCAGCGCCGTACTCTTCATAAGCAGGAACGACTTCACCAATGTGTATATGTTGATTGATCCAGCCTTTTGAAGGTGATTTTCTCTTAAACTCAGCTATAATATTTGGCTGGCCGTTTAACAAACACTGCTTAAGAGAAAGCCCTTTGCCATTGAAATCTTTATTCAGCGATTTTAAAAAATCAATATCCATGATTGATTTTTTTTCGGCTACCTCCAGTTTCTTTTTTTCTATTATTGTTTGCAGGATATTCATTGCAGCGAAATTAGTTTTTGTAACGCAGAATATGCTTTTCCTCCATCAAGACTTTCTACCGCTGCGTTATAAGCGTCGTTATAATTTTTATAATTGCCCGTGCATTGCAGGGCCATGGCCGCATTGGCAAGCACTACTGCATTTTGCGCCCATGAACCATCGCCTTTTATAATCTGCATAAAAATTTTTGCTGCCTCATCGGTTGTATTTCCACCCATAATATCACGGGCGTCAACAAACCTTTTTCCAAGTTCCACCGGCGTTTTAATTTTTTCGCCGCTATTGGTTATAACCTTTGTATCGTTAGTAAGCGATATTTCATCATAACCATCAAGGCCATTGATAATGGTAAAAGGCCTGCCGCTTTTTTGCAACAGATAATTATAAATTCTTGCCATTTCCAGGTTATACACGCCTACTAACTGAAACGCCGGTGAAGCAGGGTTAACCATCGGGCCAAGCATATTGAAAAAAGTTCTTAAACCAAGATTTTTGCGAAGCGGCCCCACTGTTTTTAAAGCAGGATGAAACAAAGGCGCATGCATAAAGCAAATATTGGCTTCTTCTATTTCAGCTTTCAGCTTTGTATTGTCGGCTTTAAATTTATAGCCTATTTGCTCCATTACATTGGAGGCGCCGCTCACAGAAGTTGCTCCATAATTACCATGTTTGGCAACTTTCTGTCCTGTGCCGGCAACAATAAAACAGGCGAGTGTTGAAATATTAAAAGTGTTTTTTCCATCGCCGCCGGTGCCAACAATATCTATTGTTTTATGGCCGTTCAAATCAACTTTTACACAAAGCTCAAGTAATGCATCGCGAAAGCCTTCAAGCTCTTCAATGGTAATGCTGCGCATTAGAAATACGGTTACAAAAGCCGTAACTTCTGTATCGTTATATGCACCTTTTGAAATGTTGATTAAGATTTCCTTTGCCTGTTCGTAAGGCAATGTTTTGTATTCAAACAAGTATTGTAAAATTCTTTTCATATCCTATCCCCTAAAGAGGAATTTATAAAGTAATTAATTTTTAAACGTTTTTGTTTAATAACATAGATGACTAAATTTTAGTCCGCTTCAGAGATGGGAGCTTAACCAGTTCCGCATGATCTTTTCCCCATCCGGCGTAAGCACACTTTCAGGATGAAACTGCACACCCTGCACATCATACGTTTTATGCTGAAGTCCCATTATAAAACCGTTTTCATCTTCTGCTGTAACTTCCAGCTCTTTGGGAAAATTTTCTTTGCTTACAATCCAGGAATGATAACGCCCAACGGGAAAAGTTTGCGATAAGCCTTTAAACAAAGCGCTGTTAACCGTTGATTGCTGGCCGTTAACTGTTGTCACCGGCGTTGCTACACCATGAAATACACTGGAAAGATTGGTAAGTTGTCCGCCAAAAGTTTCAGCAATTGCCTGGTGCCCAAGGCAAACACCAAGTATAGATTTTGATGGCGCATATTCTTTAATTAAAGGCAACAGCAAACCGGCTTCGGACGGGATGCCGGGGCCGGGCGATAAAATGATTTTATCATATTCCTTTATTTTTTCCAGCGGTATTTTGTCGTTGCGGTATACATCAACTTTTTGATGCGTTATTTTTTCAACAAGATGGACAAGATTATAAGTAAATGAATCGTAGTTGTCGAATATTAATATTTTCATTTTAAATAAGTCCATTGACCATGGACCATGGTCTATAATCATTAAATTGTTTGGGCTATTTCAATTGCCTTTTTAAGTGCGCCTAATTTATTATTCACTTCCTGCAACTCGTTTTCTGGGTTTGATGCGGCAACAATACCGGCGCCTGCCTGGTAATGCAATGTATTTTCCTTACTTAAAAATGTGCGTATCATAATGGCCGTGTTGCAGGTGCCGTCAAATCCTATGAACCCTATACAACCTGCATAATACCCACGGGTGGTGGGCTCAAATTCATCAATCAATTGCATGGCTTTATACTTTGGTGCGCCGCTTAAAGTGCCCTGCGGAAAAGTAAGGGCAATCAATTCAAACGGGTTTGCATCTTTGCCCACGTTGCCAATAACCTCACTTACCAGGTGAATAACATGCGAGTAATAATATACCTGCCTGAAATAATTTACATGCACATTATTGCAGCAACGGCTAAGATCGTTGCGGGCAAGATCAACGAGCATGGTATGCTCTGCATTTTCTTTTGCATCTTCCAATAAAGCTTCAGTAAGCTCACTGTCTCTTACCGCATTGCCGGTGCGTTTAAATGTGCCGGCAATAGGGTGTACAATGGCTTTTCCGTCTTTAATTATCAACTGCGATTCGGGGCTTGAGCCCATGAGTTTATAATCGCTGTAGTCAAAATAAAATAAATAAGGCGATGGGTTCACGCTGCGCAATGCGCGGTACACGTTAAACTCATCGCCTGTAAATTTTTGCTGAAACCGCCTGCTTAAAACAATTTGAAAAACATTACCGCGAATGCAGCTTTTAATGCCCTTCTTCACCATTTCCATATAATCATCATCAGAAATATTCACTGTTTCGGTTGCCTGGAGTTTGAAAGGAAATACAGGCACGTCCCTGCTTCTTATGAGCGATTCTATTATATCCATTTCGCCCCGCAAGCCATTGATAACATTCTCGCATAAATACATCTCATCCTTAAAATGATTTATTGCGATTACATATTGATAAAGCCTGTAACGCATTACGGGAATTTCGGGCGTTTGCTTTTTGCTTTTTAATTCTATTGTTTCAAAAAACTGAACCGCATCATATGTACAATATCCAAATAAACCCTGCGCAATTTTTATATTATTATCATCCGTTTCGTTTAATTCAAACTGCTGCATAAAGTCCCACAATAAAGAAGGTACATTGGTTGTTTCATTAAGCGGTTTTTTTTCAGGCTTATGATTAGGGTATTTTAATTCTATTTCTGAAAAGCTGGTTATTTCAATGCCACCTATGGCATTAATGCCGATAAAGGAATAACTATTTTCAGCCGAGTGATGGTCTGTGCTTTCAAGCAATATGGTATCTCTGAACCGGTCTCTCAACCGCAGGTATATGCCAACAGGCGTGTAAACATCTGAAAGCATTTTTTTGTAGCGTGTTTCTATCCGGATCTTTTTCATTCTTATAATTTTTATTTTCCGTGGCCTTGTGAAATCTTTTATTATACATTCCCTGTGTAATAATAACTTAATATAGGCGCTTCCTGTATCAATAATTTTTCTTTAATGTGTTTACAAACAAACAGCCCCGGTGTTGCCGGGGCTGTTTGATATTATTATAATAGCAATAGCATTACATACCCCTGGAAAAGTTTGTATGCCACCACCAATTTGTATTTAAGCTTAATTTTTTCATTTGTGCGTTGCGAATGTAAAACAATTTTTAAATCATCAAAATTATTTTGCAGAATTATCATTAGTGAAGCTCTGACATCGTTTTTAAAAAATTCTTGCTCAATTTTTTTTCATCAGGCGTTAATTCCGATTCAATAAGCGGATGTTCCTCAAAGGGATCAGCGGCAAGATTATAAAACTTTCCGCCCTTCGGATTATCTGTTGTATCGTATTGTTTATAAACTGAGTTTTGCATCCATCTTCGCAAATGCGTTAAATCTCCCTCAAACTTGCCGGCGCCGGGATAATGATTAAAAACCCAGTCTCTATAAATATAAGACTGCCCTGTTAATTGAGGGGCAAAGCTTACCCCATCTGTTATACCATAAGAAGCTGGTATTGAAACCTTTGCTATATCTGCAAGAGTTGCCATAAAATCGACAAAACTTATGAGTGAAGAATCTTTTTTGCCGGCAGGTACCAAACCGGGACAATAAGCAACCATCGGCATGTGTGTACCAATGTTTAAAGGTGAAGACTTTCCTCCCGGAACTATAACATTATTAGCCTCGCTGTGAATAATATTGGCTGTGCCGTTATCTGCAGTAAATATAATAACAGTGCTGTCTGCAATGCCGGCGGCTTTTACTTTATCAATTAATTGCCCAATCAGTTTATCCATATAATTTACCATTGAAGGAAAATACAGCGTATCATCCAGGCTCCTTGGCCCTTTTGGATTCCACGATGCAAACGCAGGGTCGTCCGGCATAGGGCTAAAAGGGGCATGGCATAAATCTAATGCCCAATAAACGAAAAACGGGTTTTTATTGGCATTGCTATCTATAAAATCAAATACATAATCCCTGAACATATCCTGGCCAAACTTACCATTGGTTGCACTGTCTGGTAAGTAACCCCCGTTTTCATATATCTCCGGATTTTTATAAAACCTATTGGCAGTTTCTTCGGCTCCCCCACTATTTAAATTAAAGGCGTTATTTACCATGTATTTATCAAATCCAAACAGTTTAATTGAATTATCGCCGCCATCAAGTTGCCATTTACCGGAAGCACAGGTGGCATAACCTGCCAGTTTAAATACGTTGGCAAAAGTGCGCTGAGACTGATCCAGTATGCCCCATGTAGTATAATTCCTGAAATTATATTTGCCGGTTAATAACATAAACCTCGAAGGAGAACATAAGGCACTGCCGTAACAATTTGTAAACTGTGTACCGTTTGCCGCCATAAAATCAAGGTTAGGCGTTTGGTAAGATTGACCGCCGCAAAAGGTTGGGATTTCGTAGCCCACATCATCTGCCAGGATTAAGATCACATTCAGGCGTGATTTAGATATTACAGGAGGAGTGGGAGTTGTGTCAGCCGGGTTGCCGGGAATATCAGGCGGGGAAAGGTTTCGCTTATTGCAGCTTGCAATCCCTAAGAAAACAGGTACAATTAAAAATAACCATATAACGCCGTTAAGATGTGGGAATATCCTCACCTGTTTGGCAGTAGTCGTTTTCATAACAGATAATTAGAAGTAAGTTACTTGCATAGAGAGCAGCAGGTTAAGGTTAATGGCGGTAAAAGTATTGAAAAATGCAATTAATTACAAAATTGATATGAGGCTGAAAGTTTGATTGGATTGTTATTTTGCAATAAACTCTCTCTTTCTTAAAATTGTTTATTAATTGTGATAAGCGTCTATAACGCTTTGCAATGTTACTGTTTCTTTTTGCTCATCAATCGTTTGTTCGTTTTCCGGTATTGGATTTTTTTCCAGGAAATCTTCTGCATAATTTATCAGGCTTGTTTGATTACTATAAAGCTTATATTTTTTATCCATTGCCCAAACAACCGGAGGGTCGGCATCCGGTCCGCGTTGATTTAAGTCATACCAATTATAACTGTATTGCCTTGCTTCTGCATTACTACTTCCCATTAACTGATCAAAAAAGCTAATGCCATCCAATGTACCATAACCGGGAGATACGCCAACACCTGCTGCCGCTGCGATGGTTGGCAGAAAATCAACCAGGTCAACCAGGTTTCCGTTTTTCGAAGGGGAAATATGGCCCGGCCAGTAGGCCGCAAATGCAAGATGGGTGCCTGATATTTTGGTGTGGCCTTTACCGCCACTGATGTATGCACCCTGAAATTTTGAATTGATCTCATCATCTGTTCCATTATCGCCGGCTATAAATAATACCAGCGTATTCTGTTCAATACCCGCTGCTTTTAATTTTGCCAAAAGCCTGCCCATATTTTTGTCATAATATTTTATCATCGATTTAAAAAATATGGTATCAGAAAACGATTCCCGTTTGTATGGATCCCAGGTAGCAAACTCAGGATCATCGGGTGTTGGCGAAAAGGGTTTATGACAGAGATTAGGTGCATAGTATATAAAGAAAGGTTTCTTTGCTTTATTGGAGCTGTCGATAAAACCAACCATGTAATCCATAAAAATATCTTCCGAATATTTTCCTTCCATTTCAGATTCCGGGCGGTAAGCGCCATTTTCATAGATAGTTGGGTTTTTATAAAGTCTTAATGTGGGAGAATTATTTTCTGATGCAAGCTTGAAAGGATCGGTTATGCAATATTTATCAAAACCAAAAGTTACCAGCCCTGTGTCGCCATGGTTAAACTGCCATTTACCGGCGGCACAGGTTGCATATCCGGCAGATTGAAGTATATTGGCGACTGTTCTTTGATCCAGCTCCAAATTTGCCCATGAGTTATCTCCATAATTCCTGAAATTGTATTTCCCGGTGAGCAGCATAAAGCGGGAAGGTGAGCACATCGGGCTTCCATAACACCTACTAAACTGCATCCCCTGTTCGGCCATTGCATCTATGTTTGGAGTAGCGTAAGATTCGCCACCTGTAAAACCGGGCACTTCAAAGCCCACATCATCACCCATAATTAATATAATATTCGGCCTGGAGCCTGGCAAAGGATCGGGGATAACCGGCGTTGCCGGATCAGTTTTTTTGCAGGCAATACCTGTTACCATTATAAAGATTATAAGATAAAAAGCTGATCGCAGCGGGCAGGAATAAACAGTATTCATTATTGGTTTCTGTAAAAATGTACACGAAATAAGTAATAAAAGATAACTTTTTATAAGAATCCATAGATTAATCATGCAATTTTAATTTTAACAATTTCAGCTTTCTTAATATCGATTTCATATTATTGTTTTTTATTACTGAAATAATGGCCTTATAAGTTTTTAAAAACCGTTTATGCAGCCGGTTAATTCTAACAACTCTTTTTCATCAAGATTGCTTTCCCTGGATTTTATGCGTGGCTTTATAATGGTATTGCTCGCGCTTGAAAGCACGGGTTTATATGAACATATTTTTGATTCATCTTCCGAAGAAAGTGTTTTTCGCGGCTTTATGGAGCAGTTCTTTCATCACCCATGGAATGGCCTGCATTTCTGGGACCTCATTCAACCCGGCTTTATGTTTATGGCCGGCGTTTCCATGGCTTATTCGTTAAGAAAGCAAAAACAGCTGGGTTATACATGGAACACATCGTTCAAAAAAACGCTCAGGCGCAGTGCCTGGCTGTTCTTTTGGGGCGTGCTGGATTATGCTGTGCGCAAATCAGGATTATCGTTTGAATTGTGGGATGTATTAACGCAGCTTTCTTTTACAACACTGGTTACATTCTTAATTTTTGAATGGAGCGTCAAAGCACAAATATTTTTTTGTGTTTTTATTTTATTGCTCACGGAAATTTTATACCGTTTTACCAATGTGCCGGGTTTTAGCCAGCCTTTTACCGACCAGCATAATTTTGGAAACTATGTTGACCTGTTGCTGATGAATAAAATAAATAGCGGCGGCTGGGTAGCTATTAACTGCATTCCAACATCAGTGCATACAATTGCCGGCGCTTTGGCAGGCAAATTGTTTTTAAGCAGTTCAAAAAATAAATTAAAGCCGCTTGTGTTATGGGCATTTATATGTTTGATTGTTGGTTATGGCCTGGATATTGTGCATATAACGCCCATTATTAAACGCATTGCCACATCATCTTTTACATTGGCATCTCTTGGCTGGTGTTTACTTGGCCTGGCGCTTTGTTACTGGTGGATTGATGTGCTGGATCACAAAAAATATCTCAGGTTTTTTGTGATAGTTGGCATGAACTCTTTATTTATTTACCTGTTTTTTGAAATAGTGGGCCATCGCTGGTTTAATGATTACATAACAGCCATAAGCGGCGGGCTGATGGAAATTATAAAAGTGCCGGACCTGCCTGCCTCCATCATTTCATCGCTTTGTATTTTCGCGCTGGAATGGGGCTTATGTTATTTTTTATATAAAAAGAAAATATTTTTTAAGTTGTAAATATGATAGCAGGTTTTTTGAAAAGAGAATTTAATAACGTTGTAAAAGGCAAACAATTATAAATTCAATCTTCATTTTATCTTTACCCGCATAACACATCGGCTTGGTTAAAAATATCTCAAAAATATTGTTGGGTTTAGGCATTGCAGTAGTTGCATGGATATATATCTGGCCAAACCTCTTATTGCTGATTATAATTTATGTGCTTATAGCATTTTTGTTGTTATGGCCAAAAATATTCCTCCGTTTTATAATTGGTCTTTTTGCACTCTTATTATTGATGTGGCTGCTGATTCAGTTACCGCCTGTTCAAAATTATATTGCCGGTAAAGTTGCTGCCAAACTATCTGCCGATTTAAAAACTACGGTGAAGATAGGAGAGGTGAATTTTTCTTTGTTCGATAAAATGAACCTCAACAATACCTTTATTCTCGATCAGCATAAAGACACTTTATTAAAAGCAGGTTCTCTCAAACTGCGTATAACCGATTGGTTTTTTCTTAAGAAAAATATTGAACTGAAATATATCGGTATTGAAGATGCCGTTATTAACCAGCAACGCAGCGACTCTACCTGGAATTATCAGTTCCTGATCGATCATTTTTCTACACCCGGCGAAGCAAAAAGGCAAAGCAGGAATATCGTGCTTAAAATTCAGAAGCTCGATTTAAAAAATGTGGTGTATGTAAAAAATGATTTGTGGCGCGGGCAAAAAACAATTTTAAAAACCGGCAGCCTGCTGGTTGACGCCGATAATATTGACATTTCCAAAAACCTTATCCTTATCAATTCAATTGATATGGATAAAACATCGTACAACATTGAAAATTTCGACGGCATTGATAAAACACCAGGGAAAGTAACGCTAAGAGATACGGGACGCATGTATTTCAATCCCGGCAATTTGCGTGTGCGTGTGTCAGCTTTAAATATTACAGATTGTTTTTTTGGAACCGGATGGCGAAACGAAATAACACAGGAAGGCGTTTTTAACGGAAGAAAACTTATGGTAAGTAAGATTAACGGAACCATTAAAAACCTTAATTTTCTTAGAGACACCATAACGGCTAACATTGACATAAATGCTGCTGAGAGAAGCGGCTTGCGTGTAAGAAAGCTGCAGGCACAATATAAATTAACGCCGCAGAAAATGGAGTTTTCAAAACTGCTTTTGAAAACGAACCGAAGCACCATTACAAATTATTTTGTAATGAAGTACAAAGATTTTAATAAAGACATGGCCGACTATACAAACAAAATTGTTATGACGGCCAGTATAAAAAGCAGCCAGGTTTACTCAGACGACATTGCATTCTTTGCGCCGGCGCTTGCCAAGTGGAACCAGCTATTTACGCTCGGCGGCACTTTTAACGGTACCGTTAATGATTTTACTGTAAGAAATCTTTTTGCGAAGAATGGCAATAACACCT
>NZ_JBQCIT010000027.1:0-127104 GCF_051953455.1 Parafilimonas sp.
TAACAACAAGAATAAACCGGATCTTTTCGACAAAGGGAATGGAGATAAATCGCCGCGTCGTGGCCCGCGTTTCAGTATATATTGGATTTATGCAATCGTGGCAATAACGCTTATTGCTGTAAATGTATTTAAGTTTAACAGCCCCGATATACTCACTACCACCGAACAGGATTTTAAAGAAAAAATGCTGAAAGATGGCGATGTTTCAAAAATTGATAAGGTGAGGAACAAAGAACTTGTTCGCGTTTATATTAAATCTGAAAGCCTCAGCAAAGAATATTATAAATCACAGTTTAAGCAACCGCTTACAAAAGACCCGTCCGCAACACCTTTATTTGAATTCAGGGTAAGTGATTGGGAAAGTTTTAACCGCAGCCTCGCACAATTTTATAAAGACAATAATATTCCCGAAGTTCCGGAAAACGTATATGATGAAGGCGAATGGTTCGGTCCTTTTGCCAATACCATTATCTCTGTTTTGCTTTTCGTGGGGTTATGGGTTTTGCTGATGCGCAAAGTTGGCGGCGGTGGCGGTTCCGGCGGTCCCGGCGGCATCTTCAATATTGGCAAATCAAAAGCCCAGTTGTTTGATAAAGGCGCCAAAGTAAATATAACTTTTACCGATGTGGCCGGTCTGGATGAAGCTAAGGTGGAAGTAATGGAAATTGTTGATTTCCTTAAAAATCCCAAAAAATATACGGCGCTTGGCGGTAAAATTCCAAAAGGCGCTTTGCTTATTGGCCCTCCCGGAACCGGTAAAACATTGTTGGCCAAAGCAATGGCCGGAGAGGCACAAGTACCGTTTTTCAGTATGAGCGGTTCAGATTTTGTTGAGCTGTTTGTGGGTGTGGGCGCCAGCCGCGTACGTGACCTTTTCAAACAGGCAAGAGAAAAAGCGCCTTGTATTATATTTATAGATGAAATAGACGCCATTGGCCGTGCCCGTGGCAGAAATGCAATCGTGAGCAACGATGAAAGAGAAAATACATTGAACCAGTTATTGGTGGAAATGGATGGTTTCAGTGGCGAAAGCGGGATTATCATCCTGGCTGCAACCAACCGCCCGGATGTATTGGACACTGCACTGTTGCGCCCCGGCCGTTTCGACCGCCAGATTTCAATTGACCGCCCCGATGTAAAAGGCAGGGAAGATATATTCCGTGTGCATTTAAAACCGATCAAAGTTTCTCAGACACTCAATATCTTCAAACTGGCAGAACAAACGCCTGGCTTTGCCGGCGCTGATATTGCCAATGTGTGCAATGAAGCCGCGTTAATTGCTGCCCGCAAAGGCAAGGAAATGGTGGAGATGAGCGATTTCCAGGATGCGATTGACAGGGTTATCGGCGGGCTGGAAAAGAAGAATAAGATTATTTCGCCCGAAGAAAAAGAGATCATTGCTTACCACGAAGCGGGCCACGCTATTTGCGGATGGTTTTTGGAACATGCTTATCCTTTATTAAAAGTTACCATCGTTCCCCGCGGTACGGCTGCATTGGGTTATGCGCAATACACACCCAAGGAACAATATTTATATAATACCGACCAGTTAATGGACCAGCTTTGTATGACGCTTGGCGGAAGGGCATCCGAAGAAATTTTCTTCGGAAAGATTTCTACCGGCGCATCAAACGACCTACAGCAGATAACTAAAACCGCTTATGCCATGATAACCGTTTATGGCATGAATGAAAAAGTGGGTAACATAAGTTTTTACGACCCTGCAGCGGATAATTCTTTCACCAAGCCCTACAGTGAAAAAACCGGGGAAATGATTGATGAAGAAGTGAGGAAACTGATTGAAACCGCTTATGCAAAAACAAAAGCACTGCTTACTGAAAGAAAGCACGAAGTGGAAACTCTTGCAAAAGAATTACTGGTAAAAGAAGTTTTATTCCAGAGCGATGTGGAAACACTGATAGGCAAACGGCCATTTGGCGAACATAAAGAAGAAGAAAAAGAGGAAGAGTTGAATGAACATCCCCAGGGCGCAATAAGTGCCGGCGTACCGCCTTACGATCCCAGCATTACGCAGCCGGCGCCCAAACAGGCAACTTCCTGATCCTCGAATTCACAGGTATAAATTTTGATGTACGTGAAAACAGCATCATCCTCCAGGGAAAATATTTTAAAAAAAATAAAGCAGGCACTGGCAAAACCGGTGCCTTTGCCTTTTGAGGAAACCTCCAAAAACCAGGCTTTCTTTATCAATAAGGGCGAACTTGAACTGCAGTTTGCTGAAAACTTTGCCGCCCTGCAAGGCCGTTTTTCTTTTTGTGCCGATGAAGCAGAACTTGTTCAGCAATTACAAACATTATTTGGCACAAGGCAATGGACAAAGCTTTTTGTGAACGAACAAAGTATCAGGGAATTATTCACCCGCCAGCATCTGGACTTAGCTTCCGGCATTAACCTGGCAGATTGCGATGCATCCATAACAAGCTGCGAATGTTTAATTGCCAGAACAGGCAGCATGCTTTTAAGCAGTGCGCAAACCGGCAGAACATCCAGCGTTTATGCACCTGTTCACATCTGTATCGCTTATACCAGCCAGCTTGTATTTGATTTAAAAGATGGCTTTGAATTAGTAAAGAAAAAATATCCTTCCGGCACACCTTCACTTATCACTTTCGCCTCCGGCCCAAGCCGCACGGCAGATATAGAAAAAACGCTGGTGACCGGTGTGCACGGCCCGAAAGAAGTGTTTTGTTTTCTGGTAGAAAGCAGGTAAAACCAGGCATTTTTCAAACTAATTACAAGTATAGCTAAATTTCAGTTCAAAATTTTTACTGAAAATCAACATATTACAAGCCTGCATTAAAAAATAAACACTCTTTTTGTTTTTTATACTGTCAATTTTACGCATCTTCGCGCTCCAAAAAATCTAGCCCGGGATGGCGGGCAACAAAAAACAAATAAATGAGCAAACTACATTTCACAACAAAGCATGCGAACGAGGCTACCGTACAGCGTAACTGGTACGTTGTTGACGGCACCAATCAAACCGTAGGCCGCATGTGTTCTAAGATCGCAACAGTATTGCGTGGCAAGAATAAAGCCTACTACACGCCCCACGTTGATTGTGGCGATTTCGTAATTGTAACCAATGCAGATAAGGTAAGATTTACCGGCAACAAGCTGGAAGATAAAGTTTACCAGAACTTCAGCGGCTACCCCGGAGGTTTAAGGGAAGAAAGTGCAAAAGACCTTTTAAAACGCAGGCCCGAAGCCGTTATTGAACGCGCTGTAAAGGGCATGCTGCCAAAAAATCGTTTGGGCAGAAAGATGTATAAAAAATTATTTGTGTATGCTGGCGCTGAACATCCGCACACTGCACAGCAACCAAAAGAGTTTAAATTCTAAATAAGCTGTTGGCCGTTAGCTGATGGCTGATGGCTGAAAGCTGAAAGCTTATAAAAAATGGAAAAACAAAAAAATGCCGTAGGCCGCCGTAAAGAAGCCGTTACCCGCGTTTTTATTTCAAAAGGCACTGGTAATATTACGGTAAACGACAAAAACTATAAAGAATATTTCGCTTTACCATACCTGCAAAACCAGGTGGAAGCGCCTTTAAAAACCATCGAATCACTTGATAAATTTGATGTGGTTATCAATGCAAGCGGCGGTGGCGTAAAAGGCCAGGCAGAAGCAGCTAAACTGGGCATTGCCCGCGTTTTACTGGAAATCAATCCTGAATACCGCCCGGCTTTAAAAGCTGCAGGTCATTTAAAACGTGACCCCCGTGGTGTTGAGCGTAAGAAGTTCGGTCATAAGAAAGCAAGACGCAGCTACCAGTTCTCTAAACGTTAATACCAAAGCCGTTAGCTATTAGCCATTGGCTGTTAGCCGGCATATAAAACAACTATATCTCAAACACAAGCTAATAGCTAATAGCTAATAGCCAAAAGCTAAGAATAACAATGGAACAAAACACTTCGTTACAACAGCAATTACTCGAAGCCGGTGTGCACTTTGGCCACCTGCGTAAGAAGTGGAATCCAAAAATGTTGCCTTACATTTTTGCTGAAAAGAAAGGCATTCACATTATTGACCTCAACAAAACGGTTGATTCCTTACAGGAGGCTTCTGCCGCGTTAAAGCAAATTGCTAAAAGCGGCAAAAAAATAATGTTCGTGGCTACTAAGAAACAGGCTAAGGAAATCGTTAGCGAATGTGCACGCCGCGTAAACATGCCTTTTGCAACAGAACGTTGGCTGGGCGGCATGCTCACCAACTTCAACACCGTGCGTAAAAGCGTTAAGAAAATGCAGAGCATTGAAAAAATGCTTGCTGACGGCAGCGCAGAAAGCCTTACAAAAAAGGAACGCCTTACTTTAACCCGCGATAAAGACAAGATGGAAAAAGTATTGGGCGGTATTGCACAGCTTGGCCGTTTGCCCGCAGCTTTATTCATTGTTGATATTGGCCACGAGCACATCGCTTTGGCTGAAGCAAAACGCCTGGGCATTACAACTTTTGGAATGGTAGATACCAACTCCGATCCCAATAAAATTGATTTCCCGATTCCTGCGAATGATGATGCCACTAAATCAATCGCTATCATCACCAACTATGTAACGGCTGCCATTGCCGAAGGTTTGGCAGAACGCCAGGCAGCAAAAGATGACGAGTCTGCAACTGAAGAAGTGGATAACGAAGCTGAAAAGAAAGCCGCCCGTTTACAGGCTGAAGCCGAATCTGAAGGCGGTCGCCGTCGTGGTGAAGGTGGTGGAGACAGGCAAAGAGGTGGCGGCCCAACTAAACGCCGTGTACCAAGTGGTGGTCGCAGGCCTGCACCCGGTGGCGGAGGAAGATAATCCCCCATCCCATAAAAGGGAGCAAGGTAAACCGCTACTGTTCATAAATATATTTCAACACGCTCTAATTTATTAGAGACTTTTATTACCTCCCTTTAGGGAGGAAGGAGGGCACAATGAGTACTACAGTAACAATATCAGCAGCAGAAATTAATAAGCTGCGCCAGGCAACCGGCGCCGGTATGATGGATTGCCGCAAAGCCTTAACAGAAACAAACGGTGATTTTGAAGCAGCCATCGACTGGCTGCGCAAGCAAGGCCAGAAAGTGGCTGCAAAACGCAGCGACCGTGAAGCAAAAGAAGGCGTTGTGATTGCGAAAACCACCGATGATAATAAAACAGGTATCATCGTTTGCGTAAGCTGCGAAACAGATTTCGTTTCCAAAAATGCAGACTTTGTTGCCTTTGCACAAAGCATTGCAGATGCAGCAATCAATAACAATGTAAAAAGCCTGGAAGAATTAAACGCAACAAAAGCCGGTGAAGCAACGGTTGCAGATTTAGTGAATGACAAGCTGGCTTCTATCGGTGAAAAAATAGGTATCACAAAATTCGAGCGTGTGGACGCCCCTTTTGTGGCTTCTTACATACACGGTGCTTACCGCATGGGCGTTTTAGTTGGCCTGAATAAAGAAGCTGCCGAAGCAGGCAAAGATGTGGCCATGCAGATTGCTGCCATGAACCCGGTAGCGGTTGATCAAAGCTCTGTTCCTGCCGAAACAATAGAACGTGAAAGGAATATTGCGATTGATCAAATGAAACAGGATCCTAAAATGGCTGGTAAAACAGATGATATGCTTTCTAAAATAGCCCAGGGCAAATTGAATGCTTTCTTTAAAGAGCAAACTTTACTGGCCCAGGCTTTTGTGAAAGATGCCGGCAAATCAGTTGAAGATTACCTGAAAGAAACAGATAAAGACCTTAAAGTAATAGAGTTTAAGCGTGTTGCATTAGGCTAAGCTTAAAAAGTTGCAATACTACATTTTAAAAAAAGGGAACGATTGATCGTTCCCTTTTTTAGTTAGGTTTTCATACTTTTTTAGCGAATTTTTCAACCTTAAAAGCCTTCATTTATACCCTTTTTCTCTAAAAACATACCTTTCTATTGATTAATCGTACCTTTATTCAATAATTATACCCTGAAACCGGGAAAACGTACCCTTTTTTCGATCATTTCAATCCTTTTCCTAATACTTTTAATCCTTTTTCCAATTATTTCAATCCTTTTTTCGATTGCTTTAATCCTTTTTTCAATCATTCCAATCCTTTTCCTGATCCTTTCGATCCTTTTCCGGCTATAGCGCAAACTCCATATGTTTGCATAATTGTCCAATCAAAACCTTATTAGCTTTATAAAAATAACTTTATGGGAAATATCAACTGGCCGGAGGCCGTTAAACCGCTTTTGAAAAAATATAAAAATGAAAAACACCCGCTCGACTACAAAACCACTTACCAGCTAATTGTGATGGTTATTTTATCGGCGCAGGATTCAGATAAACACATCAATAAAATTGCACCGCCCCTGTTTGAGGCTTATCCAAATATGACGGCTTTATCAAAAGCCACCGCAGATGATTTGCAGCATTTTATTAAGGGTGTGCGCAACAGTGAAAAAAAGGCGCAATGGCTTTTGCAGATTGCGGACACTATTAAAGCCGATGAAAATATTCCCTATAACCTGGATGCATTAACGGCACTGCCCGGTATTGGAAGAAAGTCAGCCAATGTTATTCTTCGTGAAAGCGGCAAGCCCGCTGAAGGCATTATGGTTGACCTGCATACGGTGCGTGTGGCGCCGAGGTTGGGCATTGCCACTGGTGCCGATCCTAAAAAAATAGAAAAGCAAATGATGGATGTTTTGCCAAAATCTGAATGGGATGCGGGCATGGCCATGTCATTCCTCGGAAGGGAAATATGCAGGCCCACACCAAAATGCGAAATCTGCTTAATGAAATCCGTTTGCCGTTATTATAACGAAGTGGTGAAGCAGGCAGGCTGATAATATTTGCAAGCCGGCCTAAAAACACAAATTTTTCTTTTTGGATTTTTCATTCTTAATTCGCCCATGTTTTCATTTAAAGAATTATCTGCGGCTTTTGCACAACGCTTCCGCCAACCGCATTTTCCCAAACAGCCCGAATCTTTATACGCTGCCAACGATTATTTTCTCGGGCTTGGCGGCAAACGCATTCGCCCGGTTATGTGTTTAATGGGCAATGAATTGTTTGATGAAATTCATGAAGATGCCTGGCAGGTGGCAACGGCTGTGGAGCTCTTTCACAATTTTACTTTAATTCATGATGATATAATGGATGCAGCGCCGCTGCGCCGCGGCTTTGAAACCGTGCATAACAAATACGGTTCCAGCACGGCTTTGCTTGCCGGCGATGTGATGTTGGTGGTGGCGTATGAATACCTGAATAAAATTAGCAGCGGTTATATAAAACCTATTATCAGCCTGTTTAGCAAAACGGCAAAGGAAGTTTGCGAAGGCCAGCAGCTTGATATGGATTTTGAAAAACTTACAACCGTTTCGCTGGAAGATTATATAAAGATGATTGAACTGAAAACTTCAGTACTGCTTGCGGCCAGCCTGCAGATGGGCGCTATTATAGGCGGCGCGGGGGAAGGCAACTGCAATCATTTGTATGAGTTTGGAAAAAATCTCGGTATAGCCTTCCAGGTGCAGGATGATTATCTTGATGCATTTGGCGATCCGGAAAAGTTTGGTAAAGCTGCCGGCGGCGATATTAAACAAAACAAAAAAACCTTCCTGCTTATTCATGCTTTGCAAACGGCAACCGGCAGCCGGCAAAAAGAACTAACCGATTTACTGAATAATGATGCTGAAGATAAAGTGCAGCGCGTTTTAAAAATATTCCGCGATTGCAATGCAGATGACTGGGCGAAACAATTAAAACAGCAATATTTTGATAAAGCGCTTTTTCATCTGGAAGAAATTGCGGTGCTGTCGTCACGAAAAAAACCTTTACTTGAAATAGCGGAGTTTCTTATACAACGCGATTATTAACTACTGGTCGGGCGCCTTATCTTCGGCATCGTCCGCATGCTCTACAATACTGCCTTCCTTAAAAAGAATGCCCTGCAGGATTTCTTTCCAAACGGGCTTCATGCGCAGTAAAAATTCAAGGTCCATTCCAAAATGCTTGAATTCTTCTTTCTGCGCATCTTTCATAATAGCTTTTGCTACCGGATTTTTTTCAACTGCAATGCGTTGCTCATACCAGTTAATGGCTTCGGCTTCTTCGGCCAGCGAGGCTATCATGCGTGCAAAGGTTCTTGTTTCTTCAGGCAATTCATTTGCCGGTTCATGGTATTGATCAAAACCCATTATTCATAATATTTTAAATTAGGAATGTATTCTTTCAAACAAACACTGTGCCTTGCAAAAAAGCCCTGAAGTTTACAGTAAAACTTTAGGGCTTTTGGCGATGTTTTCTTTTATTCAACAATCTCCCCAATACCTGTTCAAACAAAATTATTCCGTTCTTAAACTTTTAACCGGGTTAGCCAGCGCAGCTTTGATAGATTGAAAACTCACGGTTATCATCGTAATCAATAAAGCAGCAAAGCCTGCAATGGCAAATACCCACCATTCAACCTTAATGCGGTAAGCATAGTTTTGCAGCCATGTATGCATCATCCACCACGACAGTGGTGCAGCTATTAAAAATGCAATGATTACCGGTTTCAAAAACTCTTTGCTCACCAATGTAATAATGCCGCTTACAGAGGCACCCAATACTTTTCTCACACCAATTTCTTTTACACGCTGGCGTATAATAATAGAAGCAATGCCAAACAAACCCATGCAGGAAAGTATGATAGCGATAATAGCGGCAGACGAAAACAGGTTGGCCATTATACGTTCATCTTTATACATGCGGTCAACGTTTTCATTTACATAAGAGCCCTTGAATTCAGCACCGGGCTCCGCCTGCGCGTAAGCTTTCTTAACCAGGTCCATTGTTGCCATAGGGTTGCCGGTGTTTACCCTTACCCAGGCATAATCAATGGTTTTATCGTTATTTAGGTGTATGATAAGTGGACGCTGCTGTTGGTTGATTGATTTAATCCTGAAATCCGGGATTATGCCAACCACATGCATTTTAGGGTTACTGCTATCACCATCCATATAAAAAGAAAACCCCGCCACATTCTTTTCACCAAACTGTGCTATATAACTTTCTGTTGCAATAACGGAAAGCGATGAAGTATCAGCCGCATACTGCGTGGAAAAATCGCGGCCTGCAACAGGTTTTATACCGAGTGTCTTAAGGAAATCATAATCACCATCCAACACCTGCCCGCATATGGTTTTGTCGCCATAACTGAAACAGGTTACAGATGTGGAAGTGCTTCCATCTTCCCCTACTCCAATATTGGAACTGGCGCCGCTTACGGCTATTACGGATGATTGTGATGCCAGCAATAAACGCATTTTGGCTGTTATATCTTTTCCTTTCTCCTCTCTCTTTAAAGGAATGCTTATAATGGATGTGGTATTGTAACCCAGCGGCGCCGTACGCAGGTGATTAAACTGCTGGAAAATAATGATGGTACTGCAAATAAGTACGATTGCAATAACAAATTGTGTAACGATTAATGCGTTGCGCAATGCCCCGGGCCGCTTCACAGTTATCTTTCCCTTTAAAACTTCTACCGTTTTTAATTTAGCCATAATGGCTGAAGGATAACCTGATGCAATAAACGACACTACTATAACAAGCACAGAAAGTATGGAAATAATAACCGGGCTTAACAGCATGCCGGGCTGTAAAACATTATCAAATGTTGCGCTGAAATTGCGTATCAGCAGTATTACAAGGCCCACGCCTAAAAGCATGGAAATAGCTATCATTAAAAAGCTTTCGCCCCATACCTGCAGCCACACTTCGCGCTTGCCGGCACCAAGACATTTTCTAATGCCGATTTCTTTAGTGCGCGTAAAAGAAAGGCCAACATTCAGGTTTACAAAATTGAAAGAGGCTATTAAAATAATGACGCAGCTTATCAGAATTAATATGTATAAAAACGATTTATTAACCGCACTTGAATTGCTAATGGCCGGCATAAAATGTATTTGCGATAAAGGCGCCAGGTGAAGGCTCCGGTAATCACCGCTATTATCAGGTTTGTAACCATTCCTTTTCATATCCGCTGCATCGACCGGCCGGTATTTATTTAAGAAACTTCTCAACCTTGCTTCTACCTGCTGCTGCGTGGTGTTGCCGGCAATCTGCACATATACATCATGGCTTTGATTATCCCAGTTATTTTTATCGGCTGCATATTCAGGGTCTATTTCCGACCTGGCCAGCAAAGAAAATTTTATGGTTGATGCGGTAGGAAAATCCTTTACAACTGCAGAAACAGTAAGGTTGTACCAGTTGCCGCCAATCTTTGCTTCAACCGTTTTGCCAACGGGGTCTTCTTTGCCAAACAATTTACCTGCGGCATCTTCGGACAATACGGCCTTGCTCACATCACTTAAAGGGTTAACCTGCGCGCCTTTCACCGCCGGGAAACTAAACATGCTGAAGAAATCATCATCCACCAACCTGGTACTCATGTCAAGCATCTTGTCTTTATAACGTACCAGCTTGCCGCCGTTCTTTATACGGGTGGCTTTTATTATACCGATATTTTCCTGCTTTAGTGCAGGCGTTATGGGGTAAGGCATACTGGTTCCAAACTCTTCACCATTGGGGCCGATAGTATAATTGTATAATTTAAAGATGTTGTTTTCATTCTCCTGGAATTTATCAAACGAAAAATGATAATGTACCATGAGCAGTATAAAAATGCTGCAGCCAAAAGCCACTGTCATTCCGCCAATATTAATAAAAGTATGCAGCTTGTTTTTGCGCATATTCCGCAAGGCAAGAAGCAGATAATTTTTAAACATAAATTTCTATTTCTGATTCTGACAAATTATTTTCTGGTTACCCGATCACACAAGGCTGTTTTATTTCAACCGTTGTACCATTGTAAAAACATATTCAAAACCAACTGTTTGAAAACATTTAAATAAAAAAACTGTACGGTTTCGTACAGTTTATGTTGGCAAAGCGAACAATAAAGTTTGTTACGCCTGCATGGAAATACTGTTGGCAATAAACGTTGGCGCTATTCTTTTTTTGGTGACCTGTTCAAAGCTATACGCCATTGAAATAAGTTGCGGCTCGGTATAAGCGCCGCCTATGAACGACAATCCAATTGGCAAATGATGCACGAGTCCCATGGGCACCGTTATATGCGGGTAGCCGCTTATGGCCGCCGGTGTTGAATAAAAAAAACCTACATCATAATCACCATTAATCAAATCAATGCACCACGATAAACCGTTGGTAACACCGCAAATAGCATCGAGCTTATGTTCGCTTAGCATATTATTAATAATTAATCTTGATGACAGGTTCTTGTATAAAGCTTCTTTATATTCACCCGAATTCAAATCACCTTTTGCTTCACACATTTCCAATATTTCCTGCTTAAAAAATGGCATAGCCGCAGCTTCGTTATGCTTATTGAAATCAATTACCTCCTTCAGCGTTTTTATTTTTGCATTGGCGGAGGAAAGGTATTTATTCACGCCGTCTTTAAACTCATATTGCAGCACGGTGAATTCAGCATCGTTCAAATCGTTTAAAGCTTTCTTTAATTCTATTTCAACAATAACTGCGCCCTGTTGTTTCAAAATATCAACAGCCGATTTATATATATCCACCACTTGTTTGTTACCATCTAAAAAAGCTTTTTCAATGCCAATGCGTTTATCTTTCAAAGCATCTTCTTTTAAGTAAACGGTATAATCTTTTTGCGCTTTGCCTATACTGTTTTTAGTTATAGCATCTTCTTCATCAATACCGGTTAATGCACCTAATAAAATCGCTGCATCTTTTACCGTTCTTGCCATTGGCCCGGCTGTATCCTGTGTTGCAGATATGGGAATAATGCCCGACCTGCTTAATAAACCCACCGTTGGTTTTATGCCAACGAGGCCGTTAACCGATGATGGTGAAACAACGGAGCCATCCGTTTCTGTGCCAATGGCAACTGCGCATAAATTAGCTGCCACTGCGGCGCCCGAACCGGAACTTGAACCACTTGGGCTTCTTTCCAAAATATATGGGCAACGCGTTTGCCCGCCGCGGCTGCTCCACCCGCTTGACGAATGTGTTGAACGAAAGTTAGCCCATTCGCCCAAATTGGTTTTGCCTAACAGCACTGCGCCCGATTCCCTTAATCGCTGAATGATGAAGGCATCTTTAGCAGCATAATTGCCCTGCAAAGCAAGCGCCCCGGCAGTTGTCATCATCTTATCGCCTGTATTGATATTATCTTTTATCAACACGGGAATGCCGTGCATCGGGCCGCGTATTTTACCGGCTTTGCGTTCCGCATCCATAGCCCCGGCAATCTTTAATGCATCGGGATTAATTTCGATGACAGCATTAAGTTTTGGTCCGTTTTTATCAATGGCTTCAATTCTTTTTAAATACAGCTCCGTTATTCTTCGTGATGTATATTTTCCTGACTGCATGGCTTGCTGCAGCATATCGATGGTGGCTTCATCCAGTTCAAAATCATCGATGTTGTTTTCCGGAGTATTTTTTTCTACAGCAACAGAAGAGGAAGTTTTAAAAACAGGAGAAAATACTAACCCGGCTACAGATGTATGCTTTAAAAAATTTCTTCTCTGCATTGGTTGCGTTTGGCAATAAAGATAATCAGAAATGCAACGGGTGCAGCCTGTAAATATTGGTATATATTTAGATAGGCTAATTATTATTCACTTAAAACCTTATGCTATGCTACGCTGGACAGTTATTTTTTTAGTGATAGCCATTATTGCAGCCATTTTTGGCTTTGGCAATATTGCAGCAGGCGCCACTGATATTGCACGCATCCTGTTTTTTATTTTTATAATCCTGTTTATTTTATCACTAATAAAGGGCAGGTTTTAAATATTCCTTACCGTAATGCTGCCATCTGAATGGCCTGTAATAATTTTATTGGCCATGCCAACAAACAAGCCGGTTTCAACAACACCGGGCATTAAATGAAGGTCAGTATTTAGTTGTTCGGGATTAGGGATTGTATTAAAAAAACAATCGAGTATATAATGCCGGTGATCGGTTAAATAAACCTTGCCATCTTTTTCTCTAAGCCGGGTTTCTATATTATATGTTGATTCAATTTTTTGCTTTACCTGTTTCCAGCCGAATGTAATTACCTCAACCGGTAATGGAAAAGCGCCGAGCATTTCCACATTCTTTTTTTCATCCACAATAATTATTAGTTCATCTGCCGCTGCTTCCACAATTTTTTCCTGCAGTAAAGCGCCGCCTCCCCCTTTAATCAGGCTGCCGTTTTTATCCACTTCATCAGCGCCGTCTATGGCAAGCTGCAAGCGGTCAACGTCATCCAGCGAAATAAAATCCATGTCTTCCGCTTTTAATATATCCTGTGTTTGAAGTGATGTACACACGGCCGTAAAAGTTAAACCCTGTTGTTTGCGTTTTCCCAGTTCTTTTAAAAGATAATATACGGTAGTGCCTGTACCCAAGCCAATAAGCATATCATTCTTTATAAAATCTGCAGCATAAATACCAAGCTGTTGTTTTATTTCATCTTGTGTAAGCATGCTGTAAAGATAAACAGGCAACAGGAACAACCGAAAAATGTAAATCAGGCTTATAAAATATTGAGCATTTCCAGGTTAATTTATTTCGGCTTGTGTTTTGATTTAAAACCATGAACTTCCCATCTTATAAAAAATAAAGGACATGTTGTTAATGCAAACACCCTACGATTTATATGGAAATCTTTTTAAAGATGTTCAGCTAAAAAAAATCTTTCCCGACAATAAAACTTTTGTGGATTGCATTCCCAACCGCGAGCCTGAAATGATTGTAGCGGATTATGAAAAATTAAGAATAACCAATCCCCCGGCTGAAAGCATTAAAAAATTTGTAGCAGATAATTTTATCATTCCATTATCCGCCGCGGCGGGTTATCGTACAGATATAAAAGACAACGTGATTGAACATATAGAAGAGCTTTGGAATGTATTGCAACGCAGTGCAGATAAACCCGTTGAAGGCAGTTCATTAATTCCTTTGCCTTATCCTTACATTGTTCCCGGCGGCAGGTTTCGAGAAGTGTTTTACTGGGATTCTTATTTTACCATGCTTGGTCTTGCAGAAAGCAACCGGTGGGATATTATTGAAGACATGATTGAAAACTTCGCTTATCTTATTCATACATTTGGCTTCATTCCAAACGGCAACCGCAGTTATTTTTTAAGCCGTTCCCAGCCTCCCTATTTTTCCTGCATGATTGAATTGCTGGCAACGCATAAGGGTGATGAAGTTTATAAAAAATATTTGCCGGCCATGCTGAAAGAATATGATTACTGGATGGATAAAACGCACGCCACCAAACATTGTGTTCAATTAAAAAATGGCATTGTGCTAAACCGGTATTACGATCAACTGGATAACCCGCGCCCCGAAGCATACCGGCAGGATTCTACTTTATCAAATGAGTATGCAGATGCCAGCCAGCTTATCCGCGATTTGCGCGCCGCCTGTGAAAGCGGCTGGGATTTCAGCGGGCGCTGGTTTAAAGATGGTAAAACATTCAGCACCATTCAAACAACCAATCTTATCCCGGTTGACCTGAACTGCCTGCTGTATCATCTGGAATCTTCCATCAGCAAAGCTTCAGCCTTACATAAAAAAGAAAACGAAGCTGAAGCTTTTACCGCAAAAGCAGCGCAACGCAAAGCCGTCATCAATCAATATTTCTATGATGAAAAGGATGGTTGGTATTATGATTACAACATCAGTGAAAACAAACAAAATAACCAGAAAACAATTGCCGGCATTACGCCTTTCTTTTTTAATATTCCACCTGAAAATTATATTGAAAAAGCTGCAGCCATAGTGCGGCAGGATTTTTTAAAAGATGGCGGTGTTGTAACCACGCTTATCAATACAGAACAGCAATGGGACTGGCCGAATGGATGGGCGCCTTTGCAATGGATTACGATAAAAGGGCTGGATAACTATGGCCAGAAAGATTTGGCAGCAACGCTGGCACACAACTGGTCAATGCTGAATATAAAAGTTTACCGCAACACCGGCAAGCTGATGGAAAAATATAACGTAATAGATACGCATCTTACCGCAGGTGGTGGCGAATATCCATCGCAGGATGGCTTTGGCTGGACGAATGGCGTGCTGTTGAAAATTTTAAAAACCTATGGGTTAACAAAAGAGAATAATGGTTAAACACTCAATATTCAATACGCTATGCAATTATAATCACTGAAAAATTGAATATTGAATATTGAGTGCTGATTATTTCCGCTTAAGATTTCTTGCCGGTAATCTTCATCTTAATATCCGTAGTCATTGGCATAGACTGGCCGCCTTGGTTTATTTTCATATCAAGGTTGGTATCCATATCACCATCAATAGCAAGACCGGAAGGAATATCGTATTTTATACTCCCGGTGGAAGTGCCGTTAATAGTGGCGGTGGAATCTGCCACAGGTGAAGAAATCTTAGCATCAACTTTTACAATAGCCGTGTTTCCTTCCACGGATTCAAGCGTATAAGTATTTTCCGATGTCATCTGCGCTCCGCCGGCATCTGTGTTCACAGCAGCCGTCCAGGTATCGCCTGGTTTTACAGGTTTGCCGGGATAACCGCCAAACGACTGCTGTATGTTCTGTTTAAAATTGTCTTCACTAAAAGCATTACTGATGTTTGCCATGGGCCCTGCGCCGGAAGCAGCATTCGTCACCTTTTGCATCATTTCTTCAAAGCCGGTTACAGACCCAACCTCTCCTTTTTCATTTATGGTAAACATAAACTGGCCGTTTTTCATGGCGCCCAATATTTTGCCGAGCATTGCGCTAACCATATCGCTGCTGTCAGCCGGCTCATCAGAATCATAATTTATACTCATTCCACTTACATTCAAATTCATAAGAATTCTTGTTATGGTGGAGTTGAGTTTTTTCCAGCCGGCGCTGTCGCCCGTATTGGTAAAAAGATAAGATATGCCTACTGTATTTTTAACGTCCACGTCCTGGCCGCCCATATTCCCCTTTGTTTCTATATCCATGGTGGAAGCATACGCATAATTTTCACCTTTCTTTAAATTAAATTTAAGATCAACAGGTTTTTGCGCCGATGAATCAACAGCCGTAAATAATGCCACTATAACAAACGCTGCAAATATTTTTTTCATTCTTTTTGATTTTTAACCCGCAATACTAAGCCAATTTTTTTTGTTTGATTCAAAGCAAAACGGGAATGGTTATTTTTGATTTTTTACGGCAATGATCGCACCACAAACCATAGAACAAATTACAAACCGCATTGATATAATTGATGTGGTGGGCGAATTTGTGAAGCTGAAAAAACGCGGCGCCAATTATCTCGGCCTCTGCCCTTTTCACAATGAAAAAACGCCATCATTTACCGTATCGCCGTCAAAAGAAATTTATAAATGCTTCGGCTGTGGCAAAAGTGGTAATACCATCACTTTTTTAATGGAGCATGAGAAATATTCTTATGCCGAGGCATTGAAATGGCTGGCGCAGCGTTATAACATAGAAATACAGGAAACAGAAGTAAGCGATGAAACCCGCACCATTCAGCAGGCCGCCGAAAGCCTGCATGCCTTAAACAATTTTGCACAAAAGTTCTTTACCGAACAATTGCTCCACACAGAAGAAGGGCAATCGCATGCCTTAACTTATTTGGAAGAACGTGGTTATGATGTTAAGATAGTTGAACTATTTCAATTAGGCTATAACCCGCAGGCAAGAAATGCATTTGCAACGGCTGCTTTGCAAAACCAATTCAATAAAGAAGTGCTGCTGAAAAGTGGTTTGCTGGTTGAACGCAATGAAGAATTGTTTGACAACTATCGCGGCCGCATCATCTTCCCTATTCATAATAATACAGGGAAAATAATTGGTTTTGGTGCACGTGTAATTGGCAAGGCAGACAGGGCGCCAAAATATATCAACACACCGGAGAATGAAATTTATATAAAGAGCAAAATTTTATACGGCTCTTATTTTGCCCGTCATTCCATCGATAAAAACAATGAATGTTTACTGGTTGAAGGTTATACCGATGTTATCAGCCTGCACCAGGCTGGTATTGACAACGTGGTGGCCAGCGGCGGCACATCGCTTACGGCAGACCAGTTGCGCATCATTAAAAAATATACCAATAACCTTACCATTATTTATGATGGCGATGCGGCGGGTGTGAAGGCGGCCATGCGCGGTCTTGATATGGCGCTTGAAGAAGGCCTTAACGTAAAACTTGTTTTAATTCCGGATAAGGAAGACCCTGACAGTTACGTAAAAAAAGTTGGTACCGATGCTTTTCAAAAATTCATTGCTGAGAATAAAAAAGATTTTATTCTATTCCAGTTAGATGTTTTGCTGAAGGAAGCCGGCAATGATATAACCAAAAAGAATGAAGCGGTAAACCAGGTTGCTGAAAGCTTGAGCAAGCTTAACCGCGCAGAAGATTTTACACGCAGGCAGGCTTATATACATGAATGCGCCGCTGCTTTAAAGATTGATGAAAGCGGTTTAATAAACCTGGTGAATAAATTTATTCACGACAAGGTTGCCAAAGAAGAAAAGAAACAGGCAGCATCTATTCCCGGCCTGGAAGAAACTGCAACTGTTGAAGAAGATAAAACAGCACTCTTATTTCATCCTGATGAGGCGCAGGAAAAAAGTGTGCTGCGTGTTTTGCTTGAATATGGTTTAAACAAATGGGATGATGTCCATACCATAGCCGAACATATTTTTAAAGAGCTTGAACAATTCAGTTTTGATAATCCCGACATGGCTTATTTATATAACACTTTCCGAAATTATTATGAGACGGGCTTGCAGCCTTCGGCTAAAACATTGTTGTACCATGAAGAAGAAAAGATAAGAAGCCTTGTGGTAAACGTAACTTTATTTCCGTTTGAATTAAGCCAGCGCTGGGATGAGAAGCTGGAGAACATACAGGTTTCAAATGTTGACAACAGCAGTAAAGATGTAGCCATGAGCCTGAGTTATTTCAAGCTGCATAAGATTAAAAAAATGTTTGAGCAGAACCAAAAAGATATTGAAAAATCAACCAACTGGGATGAGACAAGGCAATTAATGGAAGTGCACCGTTATTTAAAGGGCATTGAAAGGGAAATTACACAACAGCTTGGTACAGTTATATTGAAATAATCTTTACTTCCATGATTATTTCAACATAAATAATTCAACGGTAATTTGAAGCCGTTGTATTTATGGCGGCATTTGTTCAAAAAATATTTACTTTCCTTTTTCATTCAACGATTGCACCCAGATGAATCATTTAAAAACGCCCGACTACATTGTATTCCTTATTTATTTTATTGTTGTTGCTGTTTATGGTTATTGGATATATCATAAAAAGAAATCTGCCCACATGGATTCAAAAGATTTCTTCCTGGCCGAAGGATCTTTAACCTGGTGGGCAATCGGCGCATCACTTATTGCATCCAATATTTCAGCAGAACATTTTATCGGCATGAGCGGTTCAGGCTTTGCATTAGGGCTTGCTATTTCAACGTATGAATGGATGGCCGCTGCCACGCTGATAATTGTTGCTATCTTCTTTATTCCTGTTTATCTAAAAAATAAGATTTATACCATGCCGCAATTTTTATCGCGGCGGTACAACGATAAAGTAAGCACCATCATGGCTATATTCTGGCTGCTGGTGTATGTGTTTGTTAACCTCACTTCCATTATTTATCTCGGTGCGCTGGCCGTAAATTCTATATCTGGAATAAGCTTTGAATGGTGCATGACCGGCCTCGGTATTTTTTCGATTATTGTTACGCTTGGCGGCATGAAAGTGATTGGTTATACCGATGTAATACAGGTGTTGGTTTTAATTATGGGTGGATTAGTTACAACCTTTCTTGCTCTCAACCTTGTATCGGAACATTTTGGTTTTGGAAAAGATGTATTAAAAGGTTTAAGCATTATACGTGAAAAAGCGCCTTCGCATTTTCACATGATATTTGATAAATCAAATCCTTATTATAAAGACCTGCCGGGATTATCGGTTTTAATTGGTGGTATGTGGATCAACAACCTTAATTACTGGGGCTGTAATCAATACATCGTGCAGCGGGCATTAGGCGCAGATTTAAAAACAGCACGCTCCGGAATTTTATTTGCCGGATTTTTAAAACTGCTCGTTCCTTTAATCGTCGTAATTCCCGGCATCACTATGTTTGTTATGCACCAAAACGGCATGTTTCAGCAGGAAATGATGAGCAATGGTGTTATCAAACCAGATCAATCTTATCCTACATTAATGAACCTGCTGCCCGATGGATTAAAAGGGCTTGCATTTGCCGCATTAACAGCAGCTATTGTTGCTTCACTTGCCGGCAAAGCCAACAGTATTTCCACCATTTTTTCGCTGGACATTTATAAAAAATATATCAATAAAAATGCTTCAGAAAAAAAGCTTGTTTTAACGGGCCGCCTTACCGTTATTGTAGCTATGATACTCGCCGGCATTGTGGCGCCGGCATTAAAAAGCCTCGACCAGGCTTACCAGTTTATACAGGAATATGTTGGTTTTATTTCACCGGGTGTGCTGGCTATTTTCCTGCTTGGTTTCTTCTGGAAACGCACTAATTCTGCTGCTGCATTAACCGCAACTTTGTTAACTATTCCACTTTCAACCATCCTTAAATTTTTACCTGTGTGGACAAATGGCGCTTTTCCGGATTACCCCTTTCTTGACCGCATGACGATTGTGTTTGTAATAATTATTGTGCTTATGATCTTCATTAGTCTTGCAGATAAGAAAACGAAACATAATCCTAAAGCGCTTGAAATTGATACAAGCATGTTTCGCTGCTCACCTGGTTTTATAATTGGTTCGGTAATTATTGTTGGCATTCTTGCTGCTTTATACACTGTTTTCTGGTAATGCCTTTTGAACTACAAAAAGCACAAACAAATTATTGCCGCAGCTAAGATCGGGCAGCTTTTTAATGAAACTTTGTGTTTTAATATATTCTGGTTTAAATCCGCTGAGAGCAGTAATAAACTAATCTGCAAAAAAGAGCTATTTTTATGCACTAAAAAACATCAAATAATGAATGCTGCGAATTTCACAAAAGAAGAAATTAGCCCGTTGCACAGCATAGAACAATGGGAAGATGATGTGCTGGAACGTTATCCCGAAGCCGATGCGCCTGCAAAAGCGAAAGAAGAATTTCGCAATTACGATAATCCAGGCAGGGATACGGTGCGGGAATTTTACCGCCTCAACCATAAATACCAGACTTACGATTTTGTAATGGAAAAGCGGAAAGATTTTTTACAGTTCAACCGCAAAAAATTAAAAGTTTGGGAAGCCATGGAATTCTTAAATACGCTGGTTGATGATTCCGATCCCGATATTGAGCTGGACCAGTTGCAGCATTTATTACAAACAGCAGAAGCCATTCGCGCCGATGGACATCCCGACTGGTTTATACTCACCGGCTTTATTCATGATATGGGCAAAGTGCTGTGCTTATTTGGCGAACCGCAGTGGGCCGTGGTGGGCGATACTTTTCCTGTTGGCTGCGCCCATTCCGATAAAATTGTTTACCCTGAATTTTTCGACGCTAATCCCGATAGTAAAGATGAACGGTACAATACCAAGTATGGCGTTTATGAACATGGTTGCGGCCTGGATAATGTGCACATGAGCTGGGGCCATGATGAATATTTATACCAGATAGTAAAAGATTATATGCCGGAACCATCGCTGTACATGATACGTTATCATTCTTTTTATTCGCAGCACCGCGAAAATGCTTATGATCATTTATTAAATGACCATGACCGCAAAATGTTTGACTGGGTGCGGAAATTCAATCCTTACGATTTATATTCCAAAAGCCCGAAACCGCCGGTTGTTTCAGAATTGAAATCATATTATGAAGACCTGATTGCAAAATATCTTCCTGAAGAAGTTTGCCTTTAGGTAAAATTAATCTGGATATAAAAACGGCGCAGCCATTAAAGCTGCGCCGTTAATTTTTAAGCCTGGATTATAATCAGGCAACATACATCCTTCCTCCCGCTCTTACCCTTCTTTTATTATGAATGTTCCACAGGTTTGCTGCCGTAAACACAGGTTTTGTGTTTTCAGCGTGCACATCAGTAGCAACAGTTTCTTTTGTTTCCTTTATTAAATTTTCCAGTGTCAAGGCGTTCATTTCTGCAAACTGGTTAATGAATTCAGTTCTCATACAAAATATTTTTAATTGGTTGGTTAATTTGATTACATATACCTTCTTGAGGTTCTTTCACGCCGCATGTTGTGAATGTTCCAAAGATTAGCTGCGGTAAATACAGGTTTTACATTTCTAACCTGGATGCCGGTAGCAACGGTTTCTTTTATTTCTCTCGTTAAATTTTCAAGCGCTGTGGTGTTTAATGTTGTAAACAGGCTGGTTAATTGCGTTCTCATTTTAAAATATTTTATTGGTTGGTTAATTTGATTACATATACCTTCTTGAGGTTCTTTCGCGCCTCCGGTTGTGAATGCTCCAGAGGTTGGCTGCAGTGAATACAGTTTTTTTCTCTTCAACATGTACATCAGCAGCAATTGTTTCCCTGGTTTCCCTTGTTAGATTTTCAAGCTCCATTGCATTTAATTCTGCAAAAAGGCTGATGAATTCTGTTCTCATATTTTTTGTTTTTTATTGTTATTGATTAATTGACATCACAAAGATAAAGGTATTTTTCAGTACTATGCAAAACATAATACTATTTTATTTTAGGTAATGTGCAGTGGAAAGTATTATTAATATACAATTTGTGTTGATATCCAATAATTTATAAAAAAAATACTTTTATAAAACGGTGATGAGCGGTAAAATAAATTGATGAAATGATGAAAGAGAATCCAAGGCTAGGGAAACTTTAGATAAAGGAATCTTCAAATAGAAATGAAGCAAGCCTGGAAAAAGGGAGAAACTATCTGTGAAAATGTGAGGGTTGATAAAAATTTATCAGCCACGGATGCACAAAACTTCCTGTGCGTCTGTGGCTGATTATAATACAGCGAGGCAATAGTACAATACGGAGGTTTACATACTCATAATCTTATAATCACTGATATTTACTTCCTTCCCGTCTTTATTAATGGCTGTAGCTTCCATTTTTGTTACTTTATTGGAAGAAAGGTCTGTTGCTTCCATTTTCATCATCACGCCATCTGCGGCAGCCTGGATGTCAGGAACAGAAGCGCCCTGCGTCTTGCCCCGGCCATTATTCAGCATCATCATAAGGCTTTTTGAAAAACCGGCAAAACCGCTGCCAAGCTCCTTTGTTATCCATACAAGCGTCTGGCTTTTATCGCCTGTAATTTTATATTGATCGCAATTGTATCCCAGTATTTTTTCTGTAACACCCGTTTTTTCAACCTTTACTTTTGGCAGCGAATCTTCGGCTTCTTCCATCTTTTGCGCCATCATCTGCTGGTATTTTCCAAGGTCCATAATCATGGCCATTTTCTGCGCTTCCATTATAGTAATCATCTTTTTATCTTTCATATTAAAAATAATGAAAGCACTTCCACCGCTTTCCGAAGCCTCAATGCCGGTATAAGCATCATCAGATAACCACATACTTATATCATGCGCTTTATCGCCCGATGAAGTATTGTAGGTGATACCAAGCCTGAATTTATAATCCTTGCTGTCCTGCGCCTGAACATTTATACATAAGAAGAGGCACATGAATAAAAACAGGTTTGCAATATTCTTGGCATAATTGCATACAGATGTAGTGTTTTTCATTATTTTATTTTTAGCATAGCAATTTACAAAGAAATTAAAACCGGAGGTGTCTTACTGTTTCCTGTTTATTAATTAATTGCCTCAGGCTGTCGATGCCTATGTTCAAATGTCTTTGCACATATTGTTCTGTAATCTTTTTATCACTTTCGCTTGTTTTTACGCCTTCAGGAATCATAGGCTGGTCGCTTACCAGCAGCAAAGCGCCGGTAGGAATTTTATTATAGAAACCTACGGTAAATATGGTAGCTGTTTCCATATCAATGGCATACGCCCGTATTTTAGCAAGATAATTTTTAAACTCGTCATCATGTTCCCAAACCCGCCTGTTGGTGGTGTAAACGGTGCCTGTCCAGTAATCGGTGCGATAATCTCTTATGGTGGTTGAAATAGCTTTTTGCAAAGCAAAGGCTGGCAAGGCAGGCACTTCCGGCGGAAAATAATCGTTTGATGTGCCCTCCCCTCTTATTGCAGCGATAGGCAAGATAAGATCGCCAAGCTTATTGCGTTTTTTAAGGCCACCACATTTACCTAAAAACAAAACGGCTTTTGGGTTGATGGCCGATAATAAATCCATTATGGTTGCAGCGCCTGGTGAGCCCATCCCGAAATTGATGATTGAAATTTTTTCTGCTGTTGCGCATTGAAAAGGCTTGTCGATGCCGATAACTTCCGTATTAAAAATTTCAGCAAAGCTTTTTACATAATTGCTGAAATTGGTAAGAAGAATATACGATCCGAAATCTTTTAATGATTGCCCTGTATAACGCGGCAGCCAGTTATCAACGATTTGCTGTTTTGAAGTCATGCACCAAAATTAGTTTTAATTATTGCCATAGATGCACCATAAAAGTTTCCAGCAGAAACAGGAACAAAAATCTATGCTGGATTTATATTCAACGTGTATTGCGCCGGGCGGCTCAAACCAGGTTATGAAATATACTTTCTTTAAACTCAACCGACATCAAAAAAAGCCCGTCGGACGCAACGGAAAAATCTGCTGCTGAAGGGTTTTGCTTTTCAAAAATATCAGCAAGGTCTGCTATGGTTTTATTATGTTTTGAAAGTTTCAGCATGGTGCCAACAAGGCCTTTAACCATACCGCGTAAAAACCTGTCGCCTTTTATTTCGTACCGCCAGTTATTATCTTCAAAAATCCAGCGGGAATATTCAATTGTGCAATTAAATGTTTTAACCTGTGTTTTCTTTTTAGAGAAAGAAGTGAAATTATTAAATGTGGTAATGGCTGTGGCCAATTCCTGCAACAAATTTATATTGGCTTTAAAAGGGTAATAATAAGCACGGCCAAAGCAAAAGGGATTTTTAAAACGGGTTATATGATAATGGTAGGTTCTTGAAATTGCATTGAAACGGCAATGCGCCTCCGGCTTAACCTCAACAATATTTTTTACAACTATATCGTAAGGCAATATGGCGTTAAGGCTGTAAACTGCTTTACTGCTTATTTCGGTGCCTGTATCAAAATGAAAAAAATTCTGCACGGCATGCACGCCTGCATCTGTGCGGGATGAACCTGTTAATTCAAACTCCTTTCCAAAGAAAATTTTTAATGCACGCGCCACCTCAGCCTGTATGGTATTTGCATTTAACTGCACCTGGAAACCGCTGTAACGGGTTCCCATATAAGCGACCTCAATAAAATAGCGTGGCATGGTTGCAGCTTGTTGTTATCGCAGCAATGCTGCAAAACGTTTTTTATAATATGGATCTAAAATCTGGCTGGATAAGCTCGCATAGTTGCCATAATCATACACATACTTATATAAAGCATCATATAAATTATAACGGCCATCATCACTCGAAAATAAACTGCCAAGCGCTTTAACCTGATCGGTTGATATACATTTTTTGCCTATAAATTTTACAGCATACCGCACCATGGCATCGTCGTTATCCTGCGAAAACATTTTGCGCTTAAGCTTGCTGAATGCATCATCAGAAAGCATATCATCGCAATCCTGGCGTGTGCCCGCCGCAGCATTATTAACAACTGTATTATTGCTATTATTTTCTGTGGGTGCAGCAGCTTCTGTATTTGTTTCAACCGGCGCTGAAGTAGCAGGCGTTTTATTTTCTTCAGCATTATAAAAAGGATTGGAGATGTCAGACGTTGTTTTCTCCGAGCCGGTATCTGCAGGCTTATCATGATCCAGAAAAACAGGTTCGCTTGCTTTAGCTTCCTGTTTTAATTCAGGAGGGTTTGTATTTTGAAAAGCTGTCTCCTTTAAAGAGTCTTGAGGAATCGTATTGTTGGCGGCAGTTTCTTCTGCAGGTTTAGAAATTTTTGCTTCCTGGTCAGCAGGAATAAAAACGCTGATGGTATCAATGCCGCTTTGCGATTGATCAACAAATACGAGATTGGTGCCCGTGTCTCCCTTTAATTCGCCAATTTTTTCAGGCTGATGCGCGTCAACTGTTTCGGTTGCCGCAGGTGCAATTTCCACATCATTGCCTGCATCGGTAACCGGTTTCTCAGCTTCAGGAGGCGGAGCGGTAACTACAGGTTGGTTAAGCGTTGAATCGCTCACCACATCCGAAAGCATATCGCTGAAAGCATTATTGTCATTGGCTTTCGCTGTACTGCTCTCTAATGATTTCTGGTTCTGCATATTTTCAAGCGCCCATCCGTTGGCCCCGTTCTTAAGAAAAAAACCAGCATCCTTTTTATTTATAGTGCAGCTAAAAGCCTGGTCGGGAAATTTGTTTAGCGGAAAGCTTACTGTAAACTTATATTCACCATCGTCAAGTTTGGGAATGATAACATACCCATAGTCTGAAGAGCTATATACTTTGCCATCCATTATAACCGCAAACTGCTGCCGGTCTTCACTTTGCACATAAATAAAATGTTTTTGCTGGGCCTTAACAGCCAGGCAAGCCATGCAGAAAAAGAGTAATAATCCTGAAAGTTTTACGGGATACCTCATGATATGCTATTTATACAATGCTTTTTGCGCTCACAAAACTAATATAAAATAAACCTGCTGCGCCTATACTGCCAACACCGGCTCACATATTTTAACCATTTATACATCTGATGTATGTATTATTCACCTTTACTTTTGTTGCCCTAAAATTACATTTCCGCACATTGAGTGCTTGGCGGCAACAAAATAACATACATGAAACGATCCATAATATTTTCTTATACAGGAAAACAACTAATTGGCGGAGTTTCACAAGACTATTAAAAACAAAAAATATGCGAATGAAACAAAGCCTCTTAATTCTTTTCCTGCTTGCAGGCATCGGAACGTTTGCCCAAAGCGATTCAACAAAACCCGATTCATCCTGGAGAAATATTTACAGGGCCGAAGCCACTAAGGTGAACGACCTTGTTCATACAAAACTTGATGTAAGGTTTGATTATGCCAAATCTTACATGTATGGAAAAGAATGGCTTACAGCGCACCCGCATTTTTATCCTACAGATTCATTGATACTTGACGCCAAAGGCATGAACATTAATGAAGTTGCGCTTTTTGAAAAGGGAAAGAAAGCGCCGCTCAAATATTCGTATGACAGCACATTCCTTCGCATTAAATTAAATAAAACGTATAAAGCAGATGAAAATTATACGGTATATATTGATTACGTTTCAAAACCCAATGAATGGCGCGAAAAGGGAAGTGCTGCCATAACCGATGCAAAGGGCTTGTATTTTATTAACCCGCTGGGAAAAGATACAACCAAACCAATCCAGATATGGACGCAGGGCGAAACCGAACATAATTCTGTATGGATGCCAACGATTGATAAGCCCAATCAAAAACTAACGGATGAAATTTCCATGACGGTGCCAGATAAATATGTTACCCTCAGCAACGGCCTTCTTGTAAACAAAAAGAAAAACAACGATGGCACCCGCACCGATACCTGGAAGATGGATTTACCGCAATCACCATATTTATTTTTCATGGGCGTTGGCGATTACAGCATAGTTAAAGACAGCTATAAAGGAAAAGAAGTAGCGTACTATGTGGAGAAAGAATATGCGCCTGTAGCACGTGGCATTTTTGGTCATACGCCTGAAATGATTAAGTTTTATTCTGATAAATTAGGAATTGATTATCCCTGGCAGAAATACAGCCAGATAGTTGGGCGCGATTATGTAAGCGGGGCCATGGAAAATACCACATCAACATTGCATGGCGATGGCGCTTACCAGAATGCACGTGAATTAAAAGATGGCAATTCCTGGGAAGATGTAATTGCACATGAATTGTTCCACCAGTGGTTTGGCGATTTGGTTACTACCGAAAGCTGGAGCAATCTTACCGTGAATGAAAGCTTTGCCGATTTCAGCGAAACGCTTTGGAATGAACACAAATACGGGAAAGATAAAGGTGATGAAACAAATTATACCGGCATGCAAAGCTATCTTAACAGCGGCAGTGAAAACAAAACGCTGGTGCGTTTTAATTATGCTGATAAAGAAGATATGTTTGATGATGTAAGCTATGCAAAGGGCGGCCGTATATTAAATATGCTGCGCAATTATGTAGGAGAAGATGCATTTTTTGCATCGCTGCACAAATATCTTACAGATAATAAATTTAAAAACGGCGAAGCACAACAGTTGCGCCTGGCTTTTGAAAGTGTAACAGGCCAGGACTTAAACTGGTTCTGGAACGAATGGTATTATGGCGAAGGCCATCCTATCCTGGATATTAATTATGTATATAACGATTCTGCACATACAGTTGCTGTAATTGTTGAACAGAATCAAACACAGCAAATTTTTAAGATGCCTGTGTATATTGATATTTATCATGGTTCAACTAAAGAGCGCCACCAGGTTTGGATACAAAACCCTGTTGATACTTTTACTTTTAGCTATACTACCAAACCGGACCTTGTCAATTTTGATGGTGATAAAACTTTGCTTTGTGAAAAGATAGATCATAAAACAGATGATAATTTCAGGGCACAGTTAAAGTATGCGCCGTTATATCTTGACCGCCGGGAGGCGCTGCAATATTTTGCCGATAAAAACATGACGAAAGATTTAAGCCTTGGCCTGAATGATAAATATTATGGCATCAGGAGTTTTACGCTTGACAGGCTGGGTGAAGTGGAGAATGCCATGGCAGATACGTCATTACAGCAAACCGTTGAACACATAGCGCAAACGGATAATGATAATAAAACAAAAGCAAAAGCTTTAACCTTGCTGGCAGCATTGCGCAATGTTAAATACCAGCCTTTGTTTGAAAAAGGCATCAATGATTCTTCTTACAGCGTTGCCGGCGCTTCGTTAATTGGCTTAAGTAATCTCAACCCTTCAAACGCTTATTCGCTTGCAACAAAACATGCGGAGGACGCCAGGGGTGATTTGAATGAAATTGTAACCACTATTTTTATCTTAACCGGCAATCCTGCAGATTATGATATGATCGTAACAAAGTATGAGGGTTTGCCAACTCAATCCAAGCTTAACCTTACAGCTTACTTCTGTAATTATCTTTCCAAACTCAGTGATGAACAACAAATAAAAAATGGCGTTGATAAGGTTGTTGCTTTCAGGAATAAAATACCATCTGCCTACAAAGAAAATTTATACCCCTATATAAATGAGGCACTGCAAAAAATAGGTGCGGCCAAAGGTGGTGAAGTACAGGCTTATGTGGCCAATGCTATGAAAGAATAAGCTGCAGTAATACGATATGTATGAGCGATTTTATTGAAGACAAAGATTTTACTGCTGAAGCAGGCAGGCATATCATTTTTGCACAAAACAGTTTTGAAAACTGCAGTTTCAATCATATTGATTTATCAAAGGCTGATTTTTCTGAAACAGCATTTATTGACTGCAGGTTTATTAACTGTAACCTGAGCCTTGTACAATTGCATGGCACCAATTTCAGGGATGTACAATTTCAAGGTTGCAAAATGATCGGGCTTTTATTTGATGGCTGCAATAAACTTGGCGTTGCTTTCAGCTTCGATAATTGCATATTGGATAACGCGTCTTTTTATAGAACAACAATTAAAAAAACTATTTTTAAAAACTGCCGGTTGCAGGAAGCTGATTTTTCAGAATGCGATGCAACCGGCGCTGTTTTTTCAGGCTGCAATTTTCTCAATGCAAAGTTTGAAAATACAGTGCTTGAGAAAGCTGATCTAACAACGTCTTATAATTATTCCATCAATCCTGAACTTAATAAAATAAAACAGGCGAGGTTTTCACTGGCGAATATTGCAGGCCTTTTGGCTAAATACAATATTATTATTGAATAATACCGGTTGGCTTATATGTTACATTGAAGCATACACTTCGCGATAACCCTGCGCCATTTGCTCCACGCTAAAATTTGATTGCAACATGCTGTAAGAAGCTTCGCCGTGCACCCGTAATAATTGAGGGTTATTAAAATACTGGTTAATAAAATCTATGGCCTGTGCGGGATAATTATAAAGAAATCCATTAATACTGTTCTCTACAAGATCATTATTGCCGGGGCAATTAGTAAGTAACAGCGGAAGCCGCATGCTCATAGCTTCCAGTACCGCATAAGAAAGGCCTTCCCATAAGGCGGTTGAAATATAGAGATCCGCGTTGCGAAGATTATTTTCAACTTCAGGCCTGTCAACCCAGCCTGTTATTTTTATGTTAGGAGATGAAAGAAATTGACGCTCATCGCCATCACCTATCCATATAAACTGAATTTTTTTATTATCAGTAAATGCCGATGCAATTGTATTGTATAAAGCTGGGTTCTTTTGCCGCATGGCACGGCCTGTAGTTACAATTGTGAATATATCTCCGGGCAATTTTTTTTCAGGTGTCGCGGGAAAGAATTTTCCGTTGTTCACATGGCTTGCCCGAATACCGATGCGGCGATAGGCATCCGCTTCTGACCTTGAAACGCCAACTACTTTGGCAGGAAAAATACTTACTGCTTTTTCAATGGTGGCAAAAGCGGTTCGTGCCAATGCTGAAACATCTTTACGTAAGAAAGTTGCCCCATGCGGCGCATAAATTACCTTTTTATGGCCTGTGCGCCTGGCGGCAATCCGTCCAAGAATACCGGCTTTTGCAGAATGAAGATGAATAATATCAACTTGCTGTAAATCTTTTAAAATTTTAATTAAATGCCTTAAAGCCTTTATATCGCTGCGGGGAGAAATTTTTGTATTTACATCGGGCCAGGCTATAAACTTTACATCAGCCGGAAATGATTTGTGCGCTTTTTCAAAAAAATGATGACGGCCATAAATTATAGTATGTTCAATGTCAGGCGTGCTGTTGGTAAGGCATCGTAAAAATTCTATTACGCCGCCTTCAAAGGCTTCCGTTATATGTACAACTTTCATCATAAGCAAAAATATTTGAGCAATAAGAATTATGCCGACAACTTAAAATCGATCATCTTCATTTGTATCATTCTTTCTCCATTCCACTCATTAATATCTAAGGTATAAACTACATCGAGTGGCAGGTTTGATTCCAGCAAAGCAAATTTTTCGGCCATATTGAAACCAATGCCGGTTAATATTTTATCGTGCTGCTGCAACACAAACCGCACATGGGTTTCCTTCACCATTTTTGAATAACCGGTATTTTTCACATTACGGCTAATAAAAACAGGCCGCATATTGCCGGGACCAAAAGGTTCCATCTGCTCTATAATATTTAAAAATGTAAAGTTTATTTCACTAAAAGAAAGCTCTGCATCAATTATAATTTCGGGTATTAATAATTCTTCTGCAATAGTTTGCGATACAACCTTCTCAAAACTGTCAATAAACCCAGGCAATTTATCTTCCAGCATTGATAAGCCCGCAGCGGCAAAATGGCCGCCATAACCGAGCAGGTGTTCCCTGCATGCATGTATAGCCTCATATAAATTGAACCCCGGCACACTGCGGGCGCTGCCGGCAATAATATCGCCGCTTTTTGTAAGCACAATAGTAGGCCTGTAATAATTTTCAATTAATCTTGAGGCAACAATACCCACAACGCCTTTGTGCCAGTGCTCTTTATAAAGAACGGTCGTTTTGCGTTGTTTTAATATGGCATCGCTTTCAATTAAGCTTAGAGCCTCATCTGTAATATTGCTGTCGGCTTCTTTTCGTTCTGTATTATCGTTGTGTAGTAATTCGGCGTATTCCATCGCCTTATCATAGTCTTCCTCAATAAACAGTTGCACAGCCTTTTTTGCATCATCCATCCTGCCGGCGGCGTTTATGCGGGGCGCCACAATAAATACAAGGCTGTTTATATGCACTTTTTTTTGCATCCCCGCCAGTGAAAGCAGGGCTTTTAAACTCACGGATGGATTTTCATTTACTTTCTTCAATCCGTGAAATGCCAGGATACGGTTCTCACCATCTATAGGAACGATATCTGCAGCTATGGCCACAGCAACCAGGTCAATATATTTCAGATAATAATCTGACGAAAGACCTAATTCATCACTTAAAGCCTGCATTAATTTGAACCCAACACCGCAGCCGCATAATTCTTTATAAGGATAATTGCAGTCTTTCTGTTTTGGATCGAGTACCGCAACTGCATCGGGAATTATTTCATCGGGTAAATGGTGATCGCAAATAACAAAATCAATGCTAAGCTTTTTTGCATAATTAATAAGCTCCGCAGATTTTATCCCGCAGTCAAGCGCAATAATCAAAGAAAACTTACTTTCATAAGCGAAGTCAATACCTGCTTTCGATATTCCATAACCTTCTTTATACCGATGTGGAATATAATAAGCAACCTGCGGGTATATTGATTTTAAAAACTGGTACATGCAGGCAACGGAAGTAGTTCCATCCACATCATAATCGCCGAAAACCAGGATTTTTTCGTTATTGCTGATAGCTGCGATAATGCGGGTAACTGCTTTCAGCATATCTTTCATCAGCCAGGGATCATGCAGTTGGTTAAGCTGTGGGCGAAAAAAATCATGTGCTTTATCATAGGTGTCAATACCGCGCTGCACAAGAATATTACAGATTGTATTATTTATGCGAAGTGCCTGCTGCAGTTGAAGTGTTGCAGTTTCATCAAAGGGTAATATGTTCCATCGCTTTTGCATAATTCAAAGGCTAAAACTGCCGGTCGGTGGTATATCTAACCAGATCTTCAAGTGCATCTCTTGTATCGGCTACAGGAAAGCTATGTAATAATGCCAAAGCTTCATCTCTGAAAGAAAGCATTTTACGTGTTGCATAATCTATTCCGCCACATTCGTTAACTGTGTTAATAACAAATTTTACTTTTTCAGGATCACGGTTCTCATTTTTTACGATATAAATAATTTTTCTCCTGAGTTTGGATTCACAATTATTCAAAGTATATATAAGCGGCAAAGTGAGTTTTTTTTCTTTTATATCATTACCTGTTGGCTTCCCCACATTTTCGCTGCTATAATCAAAAAGATCATCCTTTATCTGGAATGCCATGCCTACCTTTTCACCAAATTGTTGCATTTTTTCTATATTTTGATTATCAGGAAAGGTAGTGCTGGCTCCTGCCGCACAGGCTGACGACAGCAACGAGGCGGTTTTCCCTTTTATGATATTAAAATAAATATCCTCGCTTAAGTTCAGGTTCCTTGCTTTTTCTATTTGCAACAATTCACCTTCGCTCATCTGTCTTACTGCCTCCGAAAGTATTTGTAATACCTTATAGTCGTTATTGTTCAGAGATAACAAGAGACCTTTGGAAAGCAAATAATCACCCACCAGTACCGCTACTTTATTCTTCCAGAGCGCATTTATTGAAAAAAAACCCCGCCGTTCGGGAGATTCGTCAACAACGTCATCATGCACCAATGTGGCTGTGTGTAATAGTTCAACCAGTGAAGCGGCCCTGTATGTAGTATCAGTTATGTCTCCTCCCAACCTGGCGCTTAGTAATACAAACATTGGCCGCATCTGTTTGCCCTTTCTTTTCACGATGTACTGCATAATCCTGTCGAGCAAAGGAGCATTACTTTTTACGGCTTTGCTAAAGTATTCTTCGAACTTTGTTAAATCTTGGTCTATTAATTGTATAGCTTTCTTCATTAAAAATTTCAAACAGTTGCAAGATATGGGAAAACTAATTGGTAAAGGAAATGCAGCATAATGAATAAAGTTTTTGTCATAAGAGCGGTTTGATCAAAAGAAAATAGATAGCAAAAATTTGGTATTTCATTATCAATGAGTACTTTTGTGGTTATATTTTTTTAAAGGGAAACATTAAACAATTTAAAATTTTACCTATGGTAAGCAAAAAGCTAAAATTGCTCTTAGCCCTTGTAGGACTAATGCAGATCTCATCTTATGCACAAGATGGTACTACAACAACTACTGGGTCTTCAACAAGTTCAACCGATGCAAGCTGGGCTTATGACTCTAGTAAAGTATCGAATACAACTCAGTATAACGAATTTGTAAATTATCAGAATCCTTATCCGGCAAAGCCACGCGGGATGTGGGAATTATCAGTACTTGGTGGCAATGCAATTATCATTGGCGACCGCCCTATATTAGCTGATGGTTATTCAGGTGGATTTGCAGGTGGTGTTGCAGCCCGTTTCGCATTAAGCCATGTATTCTCTACCAGGGTTGGTTATGTAGCCAGCATTCAAAAGATACCTGGATATAGGAATTATATCCCGTATAGCTCCAACACAACGCACATGTTGAACTTGGATTTGATTGCTTCACTAAACACACTCAGCTCTTTCAGAGGCAATCCTAAAGTAAACTATTATGTATTTGCCGGTTACAGCATTGCTGCTTCTCAGGTTGCCGCTGGTAATCCTGATGATGGAATTTTCTCAGCAACAGGACCGGTTCGTTTCGATCTTTATCAGAAAGATTCAAAGAACTTCATCTCTACTTTCCATGAAGATGATAATGGCAACAAAAACCAGGCATTATATCACAATTTAGCTTTTGGTGCTGGTATCGATTTCAGGATCAGCCCAAGAATTACATTTGGTGTTGAAGAAAGAATCGTAGCTCCGCTTACAGGCATAGATATGTTAGACGGTTACATCAACCAGTCTGGTTCTGTAAGAGGCGGCGCAGATAAATTCGCTTTCTCTACAGCTAAAATAGCATTTAACCTTGGCAACTCTGCTACACACACTGCACCTTTATGGTGGGTTAATCCTAACAACTACCTGTACAACGAAGTTGCCACTCCAAAGCACATGAAACTTCCTCCGGTTGTTTTACCTGATGCTGACGGCGACGGTGTAACAGACCAGTTTGATATGGAACCAAGCACTCCTGCAGGTTGTGCAGTTGACGTAAAAGGTGTTAGCCTTGATACAGATGGTGATGGCGTTCCTGATTGCAAAGACAAAGAAAAACTTACTCCTCAAAATTGCTTCCCTGTTAATGCTGACGGCGTAGGTACTTGTCCTGAACCAGAATGCTGCAAGAACATTCAGCCAGCAGTTCCGGTTTGCGCAATAGGCAGCTTACCAAGCGTACAGTTCAAGAGCGGCAGCGCTAAATTAAGCAGCACTGCTACTTCTTTACTTGACAACGTAGCTCAGCAATTACAGGCTAATCCTACTTGTAAAGTTAAACTGGTTGGTTATGGTGCTTCTGATAAGAGAGCTCAACAGCTTAGCTGGGATCATGTAAATGCTATCAAGACTTACCTTACTGAAAAACAAGGTATTTCTGAAACACGCGTTATCTTTACTTACGGTATGGATGGCTCAGCAACAACTGTAGATTTAGTTCCGACTACAGAAGAAGGTCCAAACACAGTTCCCGCTCCTCACCCAAATCTTAGAAAAGGTTAATAATAATCTTTCAAATAATAAAAAAGCCGCTGAATTCAGCGGCTTTTTTATTGAAATTAATTAACCTTTAAAATATAACTGCAACACCAAAAAATATTACCTTTGCCGCTCAAAAAAATTTCAGGATTTTAATATCGCTGAAATGAAATAACTAATAATAACTTATATGGCTGATTTAAGATTACAACGAAATTTTGGAATTGCTGCTCATATTGATGCCGGCAAAACCACCACCACGGAACGCATTCTTCGTTATACCGGCATGATTCACAGGATTGGTGAAGTTCACGAAGGTGCTGCAACAACCGATTGGATGGAACAGGAAAAAGAAAGAGGTATTACCATTACCTCTGCAGCCGTAAGCTGCCAATGGAACTTCCCCACACAGCAGGGAAAGCCTACTGCTGATTCTAAAAAATATTATTTTAATATTATTGATACTCCGGGCCACGTTGATTTTACCGTAGAAGTTGAACGTTCTATGCGTGTACTGGATGGCTTGATTGCCTTGTTCTCTGCCGTTGACGGTGTGGAGCCTCAAAGCGAAACCGTTTGGCGCCAGGCAAACCGCTATGGCGTACCCCGCATTGGCTTTGTAAATAAAATGGACCGCGCCGGTGCCGATTTCTTAAATGTTGTGGCCCAGGTAAAAGAAATGCTCGGTGCCAAGAGCGTTCCCTTACAGTTACCAATTGGTGCAGAAGATAACTTTAAAGGAGTTGTTGACTTGATCCAAATGAAGGGTATAGTTTGGGACGACGCTACAGAAGGCATGACCTATGCTGAAATCCCAATTCCTGAAGATATGAAGGAAGACGTGGATTATTGGAGAGGGCAATTAATTGAAGCTGTTGCAGAATATGATGAAAAATTGTTAGAGAAATTCTTTGATGATCCTGATACAATAAGCGAAGCGGAAGTACATGAAGCAATCCGTAAAGCAACCATCGATTTGAGCATCGTGCCAATGATGTGTGGCTCATCTTTCAAAAATAAAGGTGTGCAAACTGCTTTGGATGCTGTATGCCGTTATCTCCCTTCTCCGCTTGACCTTCCTGATACAGTGGGTACCGATCCGGATACAGGAGAAGAAATTACACGAAAATCAGATCCAAAAGCTCCTTTTTCTGCATTGGCTTTCAAAATCATGACTGATCCATTTGTAGGAAGACTTGCTTTCTTCCGCTGTTACAGCGGTCATCTTGACGCAGGTTCTTATGTAAGAAATATGCGCAGTGGTAAAAACGAGCGTATCAGCCGTATTATGAAAATGTTTGCCAACAAGCAAAATCCTGTTGATTTTATTGAGGCCGGCGATATAGCTGCTGCTGTTGGTTTTAAAGAAATAAAAACAGGCGATACATTATGTGATGAAAACAATCCTATCGTCCTGGAAAATATGTTTATTCCGGAACCGGTAATTTCGGTTGCGGTTGAACCCAAAACCCAGGCAGATGTTGACAAGATGGGCCTTGCCATTTCCAAGTTAGTGGAAGAAGATCCTACACTGCGCGTAAAAACTGATGAAGATACAGGCCAGACAATTCTTTCAGGTATGGGTGAATTACACCTTGAAATTATTGTTGACCGTATGAAACGTGAGTTTAAAGTGGAAGTAAACCAGGGTAATCCGCAGGTTGCCTATAAAGAAGCCTTCACCAAAACCATTGAACATCGTGAAGTGCTGAAGAAACAAACCGGTGGCCGTGGTAAATTCGCTGACATACAATTTGAAATAGGCCCCGCAGACCAAGAATGGCTGAAGGAAAATGCCGGTAAATCGTTCCAGTTTATAAATGACATTTTTGGTGGTTCCATTCCGCGTGAATTTATACCTGCTATTCAGAAAGGTTTTGAAAGCTCAATGGGCACAGGCGTACTGGCGGCTTACCCCATGGAAAGCATGAAAGTGCGCATCTTTGATGGTAGTTTCCACGCAGTTGACTCTGACTCCATGAGCTTTGAGCTTTGTGCCAAATCCGGTTTCCGTGAAGCTGGTAAAAAAGCTAAACCGGTTTTACTTGAGCCCATTATGCGGGTTGAAGTGGTTACCCCTGATCAATACATGGGTGATGTAACAGGCGACCTTAACCGCCGGCGTGGCTTATTGGAAGGGATGGACAGCCGTGGCAACGCACAGGTTATTAAAGCCAAAGTTCCTTTAAGTGAAATGTTTGGTTATGTAACACAGTTGCGCTCATTGTCATCCGGTCGCGCAACCTCAACTATGGAATTCTCACACTATTCTCCTGCTCCAACGAACATTGCTGAAGAAGTAATTGCAAAGAGCAAGGGCAAAGTAAAAATAGAAGATTAATCAACATTACATAATCACACATATAGGCCGGCTTGTATAAAGTCGGCCTATTTTTTTGTGTACGCGAAAAGATTAAAACATTTTAAACCTTTCAAAACAGGCTTTTTCCAAACCCTCCCTGTCATCCGGGTGTGCAATGTTTATAAGCGCTTTTGCACGTTGTTTTAAATTTTTTCCAAATAAATAGGCCACGCCATATTCAGTTATCACGTAATGTACATGCGCCCTGGTAGTAACAACACCTGCACCGGGCTTAAGCATTGGTACAATACGGGGAATGCCTTTCGCCGTCCGGGAAGGAATAGCAATGATGGGCTTCCCGCCTTCACTTAAGGCAGCGCCACGCATAAAATCCATCTGGCCGCCAACGCCGGAATATTGATAAGTTCCAATAGAATCGCTGCACACCTGCCCGGTTATATCAATTTCTATTGCGCTGTTAATGGCCACCATTTTATTGTTACGGCGTATAACATGCGGATCGTTTACATAATTTATTACAAGAAAAGCAAAGGCAGGGCTGTCGTTTATATAATCATACAATTGTTTAGAACCCAGCGCAAAAGAAGATACAGTTCTGCTTGGGTGAATCTTTTTATACTTATTGTTTATGATATCTTTTTCAACCAGCTTTATAATTCCATCAGAACACATTTCTGTATGCACGCCCAAATCTTTATGATTGGTGAGCGAGCTTAATACCGCATCGGGTATGGCACCAATGCCCATTTGAAGCGTGCTTTTATCTTCAATAAGCCCGGCAACCAGCTCTCCTATCACCTGCGTTTCAGGACCGCATTTTTCTGAAAAATTCGCTTCATGCAAAGCATCTTCGCAATAAATCATTGATGTAAAGCGGCTGCAATGTATCATACCGTCGCCATGTGAGCGCGGAGCATTCGGGTTTACCTGTGCAATAATATACCTGGCATTGTTAATTGCGCTTTTGGCAATATCAACAGAAACACCCAGTGAACAATAACCATGCGCATCCGGCAGTGATACGTGTACAATAGCCACGTCTATTGGCAGAATATTCTGGTCGAAGAGGGTTGGTATCTCGCTGAGAAATACAGGCACATAATCGCCATAACCTTCATTAACCGCCTGCCGCAACGCAGCCGATACAAATAATGAATTAAGCCTGAAACTATCTTTTAGCTCAGGCTTATTTATATGCAAATCGCCATAAACGCTTATAGAAATAATTTCAACATTACGCAGCCTGTCTGCTTCCCCAGCAAGGTGTTTTAAAAGATAGGTAGGCGTATGTGCGCTGCCATGAATAAATACACGATGGTTACTTTTTATTACAGACAATGCTTCTTTAGGCGTTACAAAATGCACTGGAATTTTCATGATAAAATTTGCTGTAAAAATATTTAATAGCGATAACTCTTATATGACGAGCATCATTACTGCTGTAAATAAGGCTATTGATTTAATAAAATGGAAATTATTATAGGCGAATAATTGAATGCTTTATCAGCGAATATCAATCAATAACAAGGTAATTTCACGTAATCCCTGAGATTATAAAAGTGCGCTTATTTTTTCAGCAAGCTCTATATCTTTTTCTGTAACAATATCACCGGCATCATGTGTGTTTAACCATATCTCTACTACATTGTAAACATTTTTCCATGCCGGGTGATGGTTCATGCATTGTGCCTCCATGGCTGCGCGTACCATAAATGCAAAAGCTTCAGAAAAATCATCAAACTCAATTCTACGATATAATGTATTGTCATTCTGAGACCAGCCCCGGGGAACTTTCATACTTATTGTTTTCTTATTTCCAGCAATTTTTTTACCAACCTGTAAAATAATGAATTGAAGGTAAATTATATTGATGTATTAAAAACAAACAGGCCGCCGGGACCGGCAGCCTGTCAAACTTCGCTACTATTTGTTTTTAAAAATTATAAGCAATGCTAAACCTTAAATTTCTCGGAGCTTCTGCCTGCCAGTAATAAGCGCCTGACCAGGAATAATAAGAACCGCTATATAAATATTTGTTGAGCATATTAAACACATTTGCCGTAACTCTTATTTTATCGCCTTGCCAGAATAATCCGCCATCCAGTTTAAAATAATCAGGCAGTTTAAGGTGCGCTGCATCAGAAACATCATCATTAGTATGCCTGTCTGCCAGCCATGTAAATCCTATGGAAGCTCCTACACCTTTCAATGCACCACCCTGCACTTCGTAATTGAGCCAGGTATTAGCCGTATGTTTTGCAAAACCCGGAACATAATCGCCAACCTCTAAACCGCCATCTTTTGAAGCTTTAGACACCCTGGAATCTGTTAAGGCATAATTTGCAATAAGGCTAAGGCCATCTGTTATTTTACCACGCAAATCGAATTCAATACCCTGTGCCCTTTTTTGGCCAATGATAATAGATGTTGGGTTGGAAGGGTTTGAATTGGGATCGCTTGTTACTTCATTATTTTTAAGAATGCGATATACAGCTAATGTCGTATTCCATTTGCCGTTAGCCCAATCTCTTTTTATACCAAACTCAATATTATTGCCGGTTAAAGGTTCTACTTTACCACCATTGGTTAACCTGCCCGCAGCCTGCGGAATAAAAGCCTGGTCATATAAACCATAAAGAGCGGTTTCCCTGTTGATGGAAACACTAATACCGGCGCGTGGTGTAAAGTGTTTAGCCTCATCGGCCGGATCGCCCCAGGCCGACTGGCTGAGATAAGTGTAACGACCTGCTAACGTTAAGCGAAGCACATCGTTAAAAAAGCCTAATTCATCCTGTATATAAACACTCGTATAACGGGAATTTTGCAGACCGCCAATGGCAGTAGCTCTTTCCTTCAGTGTTGACATGCTGTGGTCAAAAGATGGATAGCCGTTTGGAGGTATTCTGTTACCGGGATCGAGCGTATTAAATTCGCCGCCAATGCTGTCTAAATCAAAGCTCTGTCCCCAATCAGCCCAATATTGTTTATTGCTCATATCAATACCGCCAAGAATACGGTGACGAATATTGCCAGTATAAACCTCGCCGTTTACAAAAGCCTGTGCCATAGTCATATTGCTTAAGGCATCCCAGCTTGCTACGTTCCTTATCATTGTGCCATCATCATTAACTGCAGTCGGCCATAGGGAGGAGCCTATTTGCTTGTAATAAAAATAAGCGCCCTGCATGGTTAGCTTCCAGTTTTTATTTAACTGATGCTGCATATTCAGAAACACACTGTGGTCGTCAATGGTTGTGGGTTCAAGGCCCGGAGGTAATGTTGTGAAATCCCGTGGCAGTGTTGCAAAACCCTTTGTAGAAAACACATAGTAAGAGCCTACATCGCTCATTTTGGCATGCTGCAAAGTATATTCAAGCGTAAGTTTTGTTTTATCATCTACCTGGTAAGAAATAACCGGTGCAATGCTGTAGCGGTTATTGAATTCATCAGGACGAAAAGACCCTTTATTCTGGCCCATAAGATTAAGGCGATACAGCAATTTCCCATCCCGGCTAAGCTTGCCGTCGAGGTCAAGCGTTGCGCGGTATAAATCGTAACTGCCCAATGTGATTTCTGCAGCACCTTTTGTTTGGCCGGTAGGTTTTTTGGTAACCACATTATATAAACCACTTGGATCGCCGCTTGAAAGCATAAACCCGGCGGGTCCTTTCACAAATTCAATATGGTCAACAAAACTCATATCTTCTGTAAGCGGTCCCCAATAAGAGTTAACGACATTGAATCCGTTTCTAAAAGCTTGCAACTGTGAACCGCGGGAAGTGATATTTGCGTATAAATCGCCCCAATGTTCAAGCCTTACCGCCCCGCTTACGTTACGTACAACGCCATCGCTCATGCTGATTAGCTGCTGGTCTTTCAGTGTTTTACCCGTAACCACCTGTATGTTTTGAGGCAATTCCAAAATGGATGTTGTAACGCGAAGGCTTGAAGAAGGCCTGTTGGTTTTATAACCGCTGCCCGTTCTCACAATTACCTCCTGTAATTGTTTATCCGATACCTGCAATTGCACAGAAATATCTTCTGTTTTATTAGCAACAATTATTACATTTTTTGAAATGGGTTCATATCCTACTAAAGAAAACTCAAGCTCGTAATTACCGGGCTGAATATTGCGGATAATAAAATAACCATCCTCACCGGAAATGGTGTTTTTCCTGGTGTCTTTAACTCTAACCGAAACCATAGCAGCCGGGTTATTATCTGAAGTAGTAATTTTCCCCTTAATGCCGCCTAATCCTTCCTCATTCTCTTCATCCAGCGCCCATGCGCCATGCGCTGTTAAAATTAAAAGAATTGCAAAGAATATCTTTTTAATCGATTGCTTATCCATATATCTCATCTATAAATTTGGCTGCAAAATTCTGCCTGTACGAGTGATAAGCTTTATTAGATCGGGAAACAAGTTTACGCAATCGGGAAAGGAATAATTATATTATTAAACGATAATTGAAGTTTTACAAACGATGCCTGAAAAGAATAAGAAGTTAATAGAATTAACATTTCCTATTGTAAAATGGTATCTATTTTGGAATTTTAATGCCTTAAAAAATATAGTACCTGATTGTTAACTTCAAAATCTCGGATACCTTATGAAAAAGAAAATCTATGTAGTTTTCGAAGCCTTTACTATCGATGGCAAACCTATTTTGAGAAATGATTCGGCGTTTTGGCTTGAGCAAAATGCAAAGGAATATGCCAGCACTCAAAATGATATTTACAGGAAAGCCAATATAGATGCTTCGTATAATATTATGCCCTTGGATATCAGTGATATTCCATCGGAGAATTAATACTGTTAAACAGCAAAGCTGTAACCAAAACTGATTATGCTAAAAACGCTCTCTAAATTGCCTTAAACCATTATACAGTTGATGATTCTTTTGAAAAGCTGGCTGGCTATGCACATAAAAATCTTCCGTAACATTGCAGATGCTTCAAAAAACATATAGCATTTATTCTGATGATTTGAATGACGTGCAGTTATTTATTGAATACGGCAAACGACATATTGCATGCTGGTGCAAAAAAACCGGTGATAATGTATTAAGGGCTTTTGAATTTTTTCAATACAGCAATCTTTCATCGATGAATTTTGAAGAGCTTATCGATAATGCAAAACTGCGTTCAAGATTGTTGACGATGCCCGTTGCCGGCACCAGCTTCTTCTGGAATACAGATGAAGTTTTATGTATTCCAAAAGAAAAAAATGATACAGCATTTTTACAGCAGAATTTTAATTTGCTTAAAGGCTGCCTGCCCGCCTCCACTATATTTGCTGAACAAGCTACCCCCTGCACCATAGCCTGGCGTTTGGAAAATGATAAGCAGGATATTGCAAAAAAATGTTTTGCATATGCAACATTTACACATCCCTTTGTTGCTTTATTAAATTCGCTGGAGTATACAGATAAAAACATCATCTACCTGTTTTTTTATCCGCGTTATTTTACGATTTGTTTATTTAAACAAAATAAACTGCACTATTTAAACTTAGCTGAATACATTACACCTGAAGATGTATTATATTTTATTTTGAATTTGTGCAAGCAATATGAAGTGGAAAAAAATGCAGCCATACAATGTGGCGGATTTATAAATAATACTTCCAAACTTTACGAAACTTTATACCAGTATCTTGAAGGGTTTCAATTGCTCCATATTGATGAAACCTCTTTTGCCGGAGACGAGTTTAAAGAATACCCGGCTCACTATTTTACACCTTATATAAATTACGCTGTATGAGGATAATTTCAGGATCACTGGGCGGAAGAAAAATTCATCCTCCTTCAAAGATGCCCTATACAAGGCCAACAACAGATGTAGCTAAGGAAGGCCTGTTTAATATTCTGCAAACAAGAATAAACTTTGACGGCGCTAAAACGCTTGATCTTTTCGGAGGAACAGGCAGCATAAGTTACGAGCTTGCATCAAGGGGTGCTTCAAACCTTACTATTGTTGAAAAAGATGCGGCGATGTATGCTTTCATTAAAAAAAATATTGAATTGCTTAAAATTGAAAACGCCCAGGTTTTAAAAATGGACGTATTTAATTTTCTTGCTGCCTGCAACGAACAATATGATTTCATTTTTTCCGGCCCTCCTTATGCCTTAAATACGATTGATGAATTGCCCAAAATAATCGTTGAAAAAAACCTTATTGCAGAAGATGGCTTTTTTGTTTTAGAACACACACCACGCAACGATTATGATAAATATAAAGGCTTTAGTTTTAAGAGGAATTATGGAACAACCCTATTTAGCTTTTTTACCCCCGCCCCATAAAGAGTTATGTAAGTTGCCTGGCTAAAGCAATATTTGCTACCCGCTGGAAACTATATAAATGTGAGATTGAATACATTGAAAGCCTATAATTAAAATACCTTGAATAATATTTTTTGAATTATAAAACTCTTTTCGGAGATGGGGCAAACAATATTCATAACAGGAACAGGTACGGATGTTGGTAAAACGGTGGCTGCTGCAATACTTACAGAAGCACTGGAAGCAGACTATTGGAAGCCAGTGCAGGCCGGGTTTGATGCCGGCACAGATTCAAGTTGCATTCAATCTTTAATCAGCAATTCCTATACAACCATTCACCCTGAAACATATAAATTAAAGCTTCCGGCCTCACCGCATATTGCAGCAAGAGAGGAAGGCATTAAAATTGATTTAAGTGAGATTGAAAAAGAGTATTTAAAAATAATTAATAATCGGGCTTTAACTCACCACCTTGTTATTGAAGGTGCAGGCGGCTTAATAGTCCCTTTAAATGAAAATGAATTTGTGCTTGATCTCATAAAAAAGCTAAAAGCAAAAGTTATTCTGGTAAGCCGTAATTACCTGGGCAGTATTAATCATTCTTTATTGACAGCACAGGTTTGCAAAGCGCATGATATTGATGTATTAGGATGGGTTTTTAATGATCATTATATGAATTACGAAGATGAAATTGTGCAATGGAGCGGATATAAAAAACTTGCTTCATTGCCCTTTACAAATAATGTTACCGCAGGCTTTGTAAAAGAGCAGGCAGCAATACTTAAAAGCAATTTGATTTTTTGATACCGCTGTTCCCCCTACTTTAAATATCCTTTACAGTATCTTTGATTATTGCATTACCGGCAAATAATATGAATTTAAACGCAATCTTCCTGCGGTCATTCCGCATTTTATTGTTACCGTTTTCCTTATTGTATGGCCTGGCGATTGTTGTTCGCAATTTTTTTTATAATAAAAAAATCTTTCAATCAGCCTCGTTTAACCTGCCTGTAATTTGCATTGGCAATCTTTCATTAGGCGGCACAGGTAAATCTCCAATGGTGGAATATTTACTGGAACTGTTACATGATAAATATGCAACGGCAACATTAAGCCGCGGTTATAAACGTAAAACAAAAGGTTATGCGCTGGCCAATGAAAATACAAATGCTATTGATATTGGCGATGAGCCCATGCAGTTTTATACCAAATTTCCTGATGTAGCCGTTGCCGTTGGAGAAGAAAGAATTGTAGCCATACCACAATTGCTGCATGATAAACCGGGTATCCAGGTAATTATATTAGATGATGCATTTCAGCACCGTGCTATAAAAGCCGGATTAAATATTTTGCTAACAGTGTATGATGATTTATATACGGACGATTTTTTCTTTCCCACCGGCGATCTGCGCGACCAGAAAGTGTCTGCCAAACGTGCCGATATAATTGTTGTTACAAAATGCCCGCTAAATCTTTCAGCAGCTGAGAAAGAAAAAATTATTCAGCAGTTAAATCCATTAGAAAACCAACGGGTTTTCTTTACAGCAATACAGTATCAAACGCCTTATCACATCATCAGTAAAAATAAAAAGCCTGTTTCGCTAAACGATGAGGTTTTATTGGTTCACGGTATTGCCAATCCGCAACCGTTAAAGAACTACATATCAGAAATAAGCGCAGCTTACGATGAAGTGAGTTATAGTGATCATCATATCTTTTCAATTGACGATTTAAAAGATATCAATAAAAAATTCACGAAGATCCAATCAAACAATAAGCTCATCATTACAACAGAAAAAGATGCGGTGCGGCTGCTGAAATTTAAAGAACAACTGCTGAACATTCCCCTATATGTATTGCCTGTGAAACCGGTTTTTTTATTTGACAGCGCTGAAGTTTTTAACAACACAGTTACTGACTTTGTGAATAGTTTTAAAAAAGATGATATTGAAACCGCAATATGATTTCTATGTAACGTATATTGACGGACTGATTGAACTGGCTGCTGCAATAATATACAAGCTATGAAAAATAAAACCGGCGTAAATGTTGTTCAGGATGAGTAATGATATGGAGTTGAAGTATTGCCACGCAAGGAAGATGCCATCAGTTCATTTACCGGCACCCAAAACAATTTCAATCAACTCATGCAATGCGTGATAATTTAATGAAGTAAAAGCAATGAAATTAAGATGAAACGTAAACATTCAAAGCACCAGTCTTCACAGGCCTATATGTTGAAAGGCACGCTCGATATTGCAAGGAGCGGTTTGGGTTATGTGGTTATAGCCGATGGCAGCGGTGATGTGCTCGTGAGGCCAGACAGTTTTAATAATGCATTGCATGGAGACACGGTTCGCGTAAAAGTGTTTAAAGAACATCCTGTAACCGGTAAAAAAGAAGGTAAGATAACAGAAGTTGTTTCAAGATATCGTACAGAATTCATTGGTGTTTTACAGGTATCTGCAAAAGCTGCATTCTTTATTGCAGATACTGACAAGCCCATGCCTGACTTTTATATTCCTTTCGATAAATTAAATGGTGCAAAAAACAAGGATCATGTAAGCGTGCGGCTGGTGCGCTGGAATGCTGAAGACAAAAAACCAATTGGTGAAGTAATAAGCGTAATAAACGAGGAAGATATAAACAATATGGCCATGCAGGAGATAATTGCAGAAAACGGTTTCTCCTTATCATTTACCGATGAAGCTGTTAAAGAAAGCAGGCAACTGAATGGCGATATAACAGAAAAAGAAATTAAGAAGCGAAAAGATTTTCGCGATGTGCTTACGTTTACAATAGACCCCGTGGATGCAAAAGATTTTGATGACGCTATATCAATCAAAAAAATAAAAAAAGATATTTATCAAATCGGCGTTCATATTGCCGATGTAAGCCATTTTGTTAAGGAAGGTTCTGCTTTGGATGAAGAAGCTTATACACGTGCCACATCAGTGTATTTGCCTGATCGTGTAAACCCTATGCTGCCCGAAAATATTTCCAATGTTTTATGTTCGTTACGCCCAAAAGAAGATAAATATACTTTCTCTGCTGTGTTTGAAATGAACACAAAAGCTGAGGTGAAAAATATGTGGATCGGCAGAACGATTATTCATTCTGATCACCGCTTTACTTATGAAGATGTACAGCAGGTAATTGAAAACTCGGAAGGTTTATATAAGGATGAGATTTTATTGCTGAATGGCATTGCACAGAAAATGCGCAGGCAGCGTTTTAAAAATGGTGCTATCAATTTTTCTTCGCAGGAAGTACGTTTTAAATTAGATGAACATGGCAAGCCAATCGGCATCGTAATAAAAGAAAGCAAGGAAGCGCATCAACTGATTGAAGAGTTTATGTTGCTTGCTAACAGAACAGTTGCCAAATATGTAAGCGATATAAGGGCATCAACAAAAGATGTGGCATTTCCTTACCGTGTGCACGATGAACCAGACAAGGAAAAACTTATGCCGTTTGTAGAATTCTCCAGGAAATTCGGGCATAAATTCAACATGAGCTCACCTGAAAAAATTGCGGCCAGTTTTAACCAGCTATTAAAAGATGTTGAAGGGAAACCGGAGCAGCATGTGCTGGAGCAGTTGGGCATTCGTACTATGGCAAAAGCTGCATACAAAACGGAGAACATCGGTCACTATGGTCTGGGTTTTGAAGATTATTGCCATTTCACTTCACCCATCCGCCGTTATCCGGATGTAATGGTGCATCGCATTGTAGCAAGCTGCTTAAAAAAGAAACCTATTGAAGATAAAAAGATGGATGAGAAATGTGCGCATTGCAGCGAACGGGAACGGGCAGCAATGGACGCTGAACGCGCAGGTAATAAATATAAGCAGGTAGAATTTATGCAGCAGTTTTTAGGCGAAGAATTTGAAGCTGTGATCAGCGGCGTGGCGCGCTTTGGTTTTTGGGCAGAAACAGTTGAACATAAATGCGAAGGTTTGATAAGCATACAGGATTTAAATAATTTTGATGAATTCAGGCATATTGAAAGCGATTATAGTTTGGTAGGCAGGCGAAGCGGCAAACAATTTCGCATGGGCGATAAAGTAACCATACGTGTTGTGGCTGCCAACCTTGATAAAAGACAATTAGATTATGAGTGGGTGAATAATAATGCTTCAGGTGCAGACAGAAAAACCAGGAAGCAGAAAAAGAAAAACAAAAAATAAATTGTCAGCACAAAGTTCCGCCTAATACTTTTCCCATACATTCGTTAGCATTCGCTCAATGGCCTTTCTTACAGCCTGGGCGCGGCCCGCATGATTATTTATTAAAACAGAAAATATAACCAGCCTGCCGCTTTTACAATTTAGGTATCCGCTTAATGCAACTACTCCGTGTATAGTACCTGTTTTGCCAAAAATATTATCGCCTATATTAACGTATAAACCTTCAAGCGTGCCGGTATTACCCTTTGGCAGAATATTATGTATGCGCTCCAGCCCGAATTCATTTTTCATTTTCAGAAGCAGCGTAACAAAATCTTCCGGCGTAAATAAATTGAAATGGCTGAGACCGCTGCCATCAACCCAGGATGGTTTTTGCGGTAAATCTTTGTAATCAGTTTTTAATAAAGTATCAATAACAGCAGCATCATTCATAAAGCCTAGTAATTCGTTGCTTACCATCAGCAGGCTTTGTTCTGCATAAAAATTATCACTGCGGTACATCATGGGCTTCAGCATAGAATCGAGTGGCTGTGAATACAGCTTTTTATAGTTGGAATAAGATGTTGGCAGGTTATTGTTTATCGTCCATTTATTGTTGCCGATTATTTTTACGGTTGAATGAATACCGTTGGTGATAAAAGGAACTTCATCTGTCCAGCTAATATTCTGCAGGGGATAATGAATGTTGAAAGAATCAGAATTAAGCATTCTTACAACGGAAGGCCTTTTAAGATTGGGACTGATATGATATGATACACCATCTGTAACCGCCGGGATTTGTGAAAAATTCGCCTGCTGTGTCAGGCTGTCAAGTGTAAATGTTGTGTGGGCAACATTACCATACACAGGCATAGGGCTTCGCTCAGCCATATAATAATACCTGTAATCGTCCCAGCTCCAGCCTTCGCCCCAGCGGTCTTCTTTCCAATATGCATCCGCAACAGAAACCGGTTTATTATTAGCTTTTAAAAAATTCAATACAGGATTATTTGTAAAATCCATATACAGTAAAGTTGGATCACCAGTAGGCAGCAGGTATAAGCTATCCGGTGTTTCGTAATAACGCAAGCCAATAATGCTATCGTCAAGATGTTTTAACGCAGCATAGCAGCTAAACAACTTGGTATTGCTTGCCGGCATAAAGTAATGATCGCCCTGGTAATTATAGATATAACGATTAGCTGAGGCATCGTAAATACATACGCCTGCATGTGCATTTTTTATAGCAGCATCCTGCAAAAAACTTTGCTGCGCCCGGTTTATTTTTTTTGACGGAGAGCAAGCCGTAAAAACAATGAGTAACAGGCAGCAGGATACAAAGCAATTTTTTAGCATGCAGCAAAATAAAAAATAACTGTTATAAAAACTATGTTTCGAATAACAGTTATAAAATCGTCTATCGCATGCTTAATAATTCCACATCAAAAATAAGAGTAGCGTGCGGTGGGATGGCGCCGCCTGCGCCCCTTGCACCATAGCCTAATGCAGAGGGTATAAACAGTTTCCATTTGCTGCCAACCGGCATAAGCTGTAAAGCTTCTGTCCAGCCGGGAATTACCTGGTGCACGCCAAAGCTGGCAGGCTGCCCCCGTTTGTAAGAGCTGTCGAAAACTTTGCCGTTGATGAGGCTGCCTTCATAGTGAACGGTTACAATCGTATATGGTCCCGGCTTATCGCCTTTCCCTTCTGTAATAACCATGTATTGAAGGCCGGATGGCAATGTAACAACGCCTTCCTTTGAAGCGTTTTCAAGCAGGAAAGCTTCCTGCTCTTTGGTGTTTCTCTGTAGCATAGCTTTTAGTTTTTCCTGTAAACTCATAAGAAATTTATTTAACAAATGTAGGATGCAGCAACGGGTAATATTATAAAAAATGAAGGTGTTTATTTTGATAAAAATTATTGCGTTTTTACTGCATCATATATTTTCTGGCCCGGATTGGCAATCATAGTTTTCATGTCAGGCGCCAGTTGAAGCTGGAATAAAATTTCATGAAATGCTGCCATATCATCCTGGAAATATAATCTGGCCAGCGGATCGAAATTGCCATTCATTTTACGCACGAGATTTTCTATGGCTGCCACATTGCTGCCATATTTATGGCCGCTCATCTTTGGCAGACCTATATCCATTAAAACTTTATCTGTAAAAAATTGCGTTGCGCCTTCGCTTAAAAAATCAGGGTTATCGGTTTTTCTTGTAAAACTCCTGAACCGGTTGCCCGACATTCTATGCATGCTCTCATGCAAAGCGCTTCCAAGCGTTGCATCTTTCGGTAAGTTAATCGTATCATTGGAACGTTGATAAAAACCACCAACACCTGCAATCTCTTCCCTCGTGCCGGCATTGGTTCCCTGCTTTACAGCCCGGTGCCAGGCATTGGCATCAAACCTGTCCCGCCCTTCTTTTGACCCGGTATAATCATCTGTATAATTATGTTCGTATGTTTTATATACGCCGGGTTCAGTAATGCTTTTGGGCTTAAGTTTTATATAACCGCTCAGGCCGCTGCAATTAGCAGCCACGCTGGAAAATGTATCCAAAGCCATTGGCGTATCACGGTTTATTGTACTGCCGGTATTGATTGCCTGTTTAAAAAGCGCACGTGATAATTCGCATAGATTTTTTCTTGCTTCATCAAAATCACGATTTAATTCTTCCAAATATTTAGTTGTTTCTTCAGGAACACCAGGCGTTGCTTCAGCCTTTTCATCTGCCGGCTTTAATTGTAATGCAGGTGAAAAGAACGGCTTTTTTTGAAGTGGATTATTATTAAAGAATTTGCTTGTTCTCTTTGATTGATTTTGAGCGGCAATATGTTGGATGGTATAAACCAAAGCCAATAAAATTAATGGTGAAATTAATTTTATGAGGAGAGATGCTTATGCAATATAACAAGGATATGGATAAGTTGGTTTAAAATAAATTTTCTGCGAAATGCCGCCGCGGACCTGGTAATTTTAGCAACCAACTGACCACGTTACTGTTTCGATTTATCAATATATTCTTTCAACACTGCATTTTTTTTGCATCGTATGGCGCAAAGTCGCCATAGTATATATGTTGTAATTAGCCAACAAAAAATAACAAGCAATCTTTCATATTTTCATGAAAGGTTAAAAGCAATTTCAAATTCAATAGCAAAAAATCAACTCAGTTAAACAACCCCACACTCACTTCCACATCGGGATTATCCATTAAAAACGAAGCCATTTCTTCATTCATGGTAAAACCTTTATCAGTTGTATTTAATACTACTTCAAGGTTTTCCTGCGATTCCCTTATCCTGAATTTTAAAGAAGATTTGCCAGGATTTGCTTTTACATTATGCTCAACGAACTGTACAAATTCACTGGTAAGCGAAGCCGGTTCAATACATATTTCAAGATTGCGTGTAAGGTTCATTTTGGCCGTCTCCAATAAATTTATAGCCACAATCTTAAACTCATAATCTTCGCCATTATAACGAGGCTTAAAATAACCATAGATAAGCAGGTTATTGCCCTTCTCTAAGTAGTTCTTAAACTTTACATAATCATCACTCCACAACATTAGTTCCGCTTTGCCGCTGAAGTCCTCAATAACCATTGAACCAAAATTTTTTCCATTACGTGAAATGCGATGCTGTGCATCGGTAACCAGGCCTGCGATGCGCATATTTTTTTCGCGATTGGCGGCAGCTAACATATTGGATTCTTTTATCTCACAAAAATCAGCAAGTTTCATTATGCCATAATACTTCAATTCAAATTTGAAATGATCGAGCGGGTGCCCGCTCATAAACATACCGGTAACATCTTTTTCTTTATCCAGCTTTTCTGTCAACGACCATTCGGGACAGTTGGGCAAAACCGGCGTTGCAATAGCAGGCATAACCGAATCGCCAAATAAGGTATTTGTTTGTGTTTGTTTATTAGCCTGGAAAACGTTGCCAAATTTTATAATGCGCTCAATACCTGTAACCGTATCATTCGGCATGGCATAAAAATATTGCGCCCGGTGTATTTCGGGGAAACAATCAAAAGCGCCGGCATGCACCAAGCTTTCGAGGGATTTTTTATTTACGGTACGCTGGTTAACACGCTTGATAAGATCGAAGACATCTTTATAAGCGCCGTTTTTATTACGCTCTTCAATAATGCTTTCAATGGCTGCTTCACCCACACCTTTCAGACCGCCAAGCCCAAAACGTATTTCGCCTTTTTTATTAACAGCAAAACCTTTCAGTGATTCATTAATATCAGGGCCGAGCACTTTTAAACCCATGCGCTTGCATTCTTCCATAAAGAAGGTGATCTTTTCAATAGCACCCGCATGGTTCAATACTGCCGCCATGTATTCGCTTGGATAATGCGCTTTTAAATAACCTGTTTGATAGGCTACAAAACCATAGCAGGTAGAGTGTGATTTATTAAATGCATATTGCGCAAATGCTTCCCAGTCTGTCCACACTTTTTCAAGAATGGCCTTATTATGGCCTTTGGCAACAGCGCCCTCCATGAACTTGCCTTTCATCTTGTCCAGCGTCTTGCGATCCTTCTTTCCCATTGCTTTGCGCAATACATCTGCATCGCCTTTTGTAAAGCCGGCAATTCTTTGCGAAAGCAACATCACTTGTTCCTGGTACACCGTAATACCATAAGTTTCTTCGAGATATTCCTGCATATCAGGAATATCATACGTTACTTCTTCCCTGCCATGTTTACGCGCAACGTATTGCGGAATGTAAGCCATCGGGCCGGGACGGTATAAAGCGTTCATTGCAATAAGGTCAGCGAATTTATCCGGCTTTAATTCGCGCAAATATTTTTGCATGCCCGGGCTTTCAAACTGGAACGTGCCATTTGTTTCGCCGCGTTGATACAACAAAAATGTTTGTTCGTCATCAAGCGGAATACTATCTAAATCAATTTCTATGTTATGATTTTGTTTGATGAGTTCCAGCGCTGTTTTTAAAATGGATAAAGTTTTCAAACCGAGGAAGTCCATTTTAATAACACCGGATTCTTCTATTGTGCTGCCTTCTATTTGCGTAACCCACAAATCAGAATCTTTGGCTGTTGCAACCGGGATCAATTCCGTTAGATCTTTTGGCGCAATGATGATACCGGCGGCATGAATGCCCGTATTACGCACACTGCCTTCTAAACGTTCTGCTTCACGCAATACCTGGCCACGTATATCATTGCCTTTATAAATCTCCCGAAGCCGCTTAATGTTCTCTAATTCTTCAGCGCCATATCCTTCTTTATCTTCAATTGATTTCTCTCCTTCTTTCGCCTCCTTTGAAGTAAGCGGCGCTGTTAACACACGGCCAAGATCAGTGCCCGGCCTGTCGGGAACCATCTTTGCCAAAGCGTTACTTTCAGCCAATGGCAAATCCATCACACGTGCCACATCTTTAATGCTCATCTTCGCCGCCATGGTACCGTAAGTAATGATCTGCGCCACCTGGTTTTTGCCATATTTTTCAACTACATAATCAATTACCTTTTGCCTGCCTTCATCATCAAAATCCGTATCAATATCCGGCATTGATTTACGGTCGGGATTCAAAAATCTTTCAAACAGTAAGTTATATTTTATCGGATCTATATTGGTAATGCCAATGCAAAACGCCACCACGCTACCGGCAGCAGAACCACGGCCGGGCCCGATAAAAACGCCTTTTTCGCGGCCGGCTTTTATGAAGTCGCTTACAATTAAGAAGTAACCAGCGAAACCCATTGTTTTAATAGTGAATAATTCAAAATCCAACCGCTCACGAATTTCTTCTGTTATCTCGCTGTAGCGTTGTCTTGCACCTTCATAGGTTAAATGATGGAGATAATTCCATTGATTGAGGTTGCTGTCGTCTGTTGTTTGAAATTCTTTTGGAATGGGAAATGCAGGCAGCAAGATATCTTTCTTCAAATTCAATACTTCAACCTTATCTACGATGGCTTGTGTATTGTCTAAAGCATGCGGAACATCTTTAAACAAATCGGCCATTTCATCCTGCGTTTTAAAATAAAACTGGTCGTTCGGGAATTTAAAACGACGGTTTTTTATTTGCAGTTCATCGTTCACAAAATCATCAAAACCAGGCGTGCTTTGTTTTTCACCGGTGTTGATGCAAAGCAAAATATCATGTGCATTAAAATCATCACGGTCTGTATAATGGCTGTCATTCGTGGCAATAACAGGCACATTATATTTTTTCGAAAACTTCAGCAAAGTATTATTAATTATTTCCTGCTCTTTAATGTTATGCCTTTGCAGTTCTATGTAATAATCATCGCCAAATAAATCAAGCCACCATTTAAATTCTTTTTCCGCAGTTTCTTCCCCATCATGCAAAATGGTTTGGGGCACATAAGCCCCGATGCAACATGTGGTGGCAATTAACCCTTCATGATATTTTTCAATCAGTTCTTTATCAACACGCGGATACTTGCTATACATGCCTTCAATAAAACCAAGCGATGTAAGCTTTACAAGATTGGCATAACCTTTTTTATTTTTCGCTAATAAAACCTGGTGATAACGTTCATCTTTTTGCTCTTTGGAAAATGTTTTACGATGACGGTCGGCCACTACATAAAATTCACAACCAACTATAGGTTTTACAACAGGTTCAAGAATATCTTTTCCTTCCGCTGTTTTACCAACAACCTTTGTATTATTCCATGCCTGTTTTACAAATTCAAACACGCCAAACATATTACCATGATCTGTTATGGCCAATGCAGGCATGCCGAGCTTTCCGGCCTTTTTATATAAATCACTTATGGAAGCTGCACCATCGAGCAAAGAATATTGTGTGTGAACATGAAGATGAGAAAACTGCATGGTTATTCCGGATTTCTGATTTTTGAATGCTTGTTTTTCGGTTGGCAACCAGGCCATCAATTGTTACCAATAGAACCAACAAATTTCCTAAATATAAAGCAATGGCGTTTTCAGGGTTATCCACATTTTGCAAATCGTTAAAGAAATGCATACAATTTATGCACTTTAATGCTGTTATTAGAAATGGATTTCTATATTGCGTCCAGCCGATGAAAATAAGATTAACACAAATAATTAGCCTGCTGTTAATTTTAAGTAGTTGTAAAAGCCTGCAGCGTACCACCTCACGCAATAACGCCAGTGCAGCACAAACAACGGCTTCAAAAAAAACGGCTTCAAAGTTTCTAAATGAAGTTGCTATCAGGCCCGGCGAAAAAAATTCAAATTATATTGTTCATTCGTCTCCTGCATCGGGCAGCACAAAATCTGTAAATAGCAACAGCTCTTCATTCAACCTTGAAAAAGCCGACTGGCTGCAGGTAAAATATGCGATAATGACTGATATGCCCGTTGAACAACTTAACAATCTTACGCTTTTAAAGCAGATGGACCACTGGATGGGCACACGTTATTGCCTTGGGGGAGATGATGAAGATTGCATTGATTGTTCTGCCTTTACCCAAACATTGCTGCATAGTGTGTATGGTATTGATATACCGCGCACAGCCAAAGAGCAATTTACTTTTGCCACCCGTATTGAAGACAGGGATTTAGAGGAAGGCGACCTGGTTTTTTTTAGAACCGGCCGCTCCATTACGCACGTGGGTATGTATGTGGGCAATTATAAATTTATTCATGCTGCTACAAGCACGGGCGTTGCTATTACCGATTTAAATGATGCCTATTGGGGCAGGAAATATGCGGGAGCAGGAAGAGTAATGCATTGATATCCTCAACATCAGATTTAAATTCTTTTCAATACAGGAATTGCAGCCATCCCTGCAGCATCGCTTAAGGTTATGTGCTGAATATCGCCGGGAAAACTAAAACGGTAACTTTTTCGCGTAACATTGCCAATAACGGAAAGCGCCGTATTACCCGTATACTGAAACATAACGGTTTTTACAGGCTGAATGCTTTGCAAAGAACTTTGTTGCGGCACAACAGCCGCCAGGTTAGGATCAATTATTCGTTGTTGCTTAAAAGCGGTTCTTTTTTTACCACAATTACACATAGGTTAGATATTTTGAGTTCTTATTTAATGTTCACTATTTCTTACTAATCAACCAATCAATTTGTTTTACAACTATAACACCATTAATCTTCATAATAAGTTGGCGTTTCATTATCCTTATCTTTTCCTGATGTTGCCTGTTCCAGCAATGCTGCTGCTCCGGAAAGCGCCAGCCAGGCCAAGATCTTTTCAATCCAGTTTGTACCAAGCCATAATCCAAAAGGTAATGCTATCCAAATGCTGAGGCAGTAAAAGCAATCCAGCATTTTTCCGAAAAAACCATAGCCGGCTTTCTTTCTTATGTGAAAGATTATATCAAAAGGTCCGTCTTCCTTGTTCAATAAATGTGTTATTCGCCATACGGCAAAAACTGATAAAATAAGATAAAGAATATTCATCCGGATATTTTTCAGCAGGTTTAAATACTAAGCTAAGTAACTATTTATTTGATCGCAACTTTTTATACAGGGGAAGCAGGAATAATTATTTTTTCCAATCCTGTATGCGTGTTTTTGCAACGCCAACCAAATGCATGGCATCCGGAGTGAGTTTGAGCAGAAAAATGCCGGCAATTAAAATACCTGAAAATAACGCAGAGCGGATGATGATGCCCGTCCATCCTTCTATGCCACTGAATAAAAAATAGGTACCTGCTACGGCAATTACCCCAAGAACTACAGCATACAAGGTTTCCGTATTAAAGGGCTGCATGCTGAACTTTCTTCTTAAAAATTCATAACGGATAAAATTATATACCACCTGCGATATAATTTCTGCATAAGCCGGGCCTATTATACCATATTTTTCAATAAAGAAATATGCCAATGGAATGCGCAGGGCCAGCAAGATAACGTTGGTATAAAATTCAAATTTCCACAACGTAGATGTTGTAATAATCACCGAATTTACACCGGTGCCTGCATCAATAATTTTGGCAATACCCAATATAAGAACAATACCCAGTCCCGCCGCATATTCGTTTTGAATATGCAATACAGTAATGCCCTGCGCAACATTCAGCCAAACATTGCCAAACACAAAAACGGCCAGCAAGAGCATGTTAATGCTGGAACGATGATATACCCGGTTAATAGTTTCGAAATCTTTATCTTTCCATGCCCTTGACAAAACACCGGTTGAAATAGAGGTTAAACTTCGCTGCGGTATTTCAATAAAATTGGCCACATAAGAAGCCAGGCTGAATATAGCTGCATCTGCCAAACCCTGCTTACTTGCTATTAAAAGATCGCTGATGGTAATAGCAACTGCATTTATGCAAACGCCTCCGAAAACAAAGAGCTGAAGGCCCAGCATTTTTTTATAGAACTTTTTTGTAACCCGGCTTATGCTGAATGAAAAATGCAGGCGGCCCGTTTTCCAGAGAAAGATTATAAGTATAACAGCTATTATTATGTACAACGAAGAAAAGAGGTACATGAACTGATTGAAATTGATCAACTGGAAATAAAAAAGCACAATAAATAAGGTAGTAATGATCCTTAAAACTGTTTCCTTTAAAGCATTTGTTATAACAGATGTTTGCAGGGCCCAGGCATAACTTTCCAAAACAGAAAACACCAGGAAGCCAATACTAAACGGAAACACCAGGAAATAAAACGGAAGAAACAAACCGGAGTGTTCGGAAAATTTTCTTACAACATACGGTTCGAATATAATGCCGCAGGCAGAAACCAAAATGCAGCCCGCTAATGATACAAGGCAAACCAAAGTAAGCAGATCGTTCTTTTTATCGGGTAAATTATCTTTATAATATGGATAAAATTTATATAAAACCGGTAATGAACCGAGGCTTGCAAAAGCAAAAAAGTTTTGCGCAAAGTTTATGAACAAACGTGTTACGCCATACTCTTCCTGAGTAAAAGAGCCGTTTTTTGTATAGAGGTAAGTATTGAAAGCGCCAACGGCAAAGCCAAAATAAACAATTAAGCTGGATTGAATTGTCTGCTTTCTTATACCCGCCATCTATTAAAATTGAAGCGCAATGCTACGTAAAAGTGAATTAATTTTTCCAGTTACCTAATAATCTTCTTAACACAATTATTTCTCCGGTGTGATAACTGGTGTGATCAGCAATAAGCATTGCTTCCCGCAACATGCTTTGTCCTGTGCCATGCTCGAAGGGTTTAAATATGTTGGTAGAATTAGTAAGTAGCCCGATAAAAGCATCAAGGTCGGCATTTATTTGTTTGATGCAATTATCCCACGCAGCCTTGTTTTCCGGCACTGCCGCATGCGGCCAATAATCGGCAGGCCAGTTTAATTCTTTGTAGTTTTCATTGGCTGAAAAGTCAAGAATATCTTTTTGAGTGATGCGAATGTGTTCAGCTATTTGCCAGATGCTGTAAGGTAACCCCGGTGCTTTTTTCCCAAGGTCATCAAAAGGTATATCCTGTATGGCATCATTAAAAGAAACATGTGCATTACCTTTTTTTAAAAGGAATACCAGTTCATCTAAAAGATTTTGTTGTTCAGGAATCTGCATGATTATTTATTTGATTAGTTAGCAAAAGCCTTGCCTAACAAAAAATACTTAACATAAAGCAAGTTTATAACCCGCACTTTAATAATCAATATAACCAAATATATAAGATATATGCAGATGGTTCGCGTTATATGGCAAAACAAAAGCCCCGCGTTTGCGGGGCTTCCTATAGCTGCAATGTTATTTGGAAATCAAAAATTGCTCACCGGTGAAACAGTTTGTCTCCCCTGTATGCGACCACCTTTCATTAAGCCATCATACTGGCGCATTAAAAGATGTGTTTCTATTTGTTGTAGTGTATCAAGAATTACGGCCACCATAATTAACAGGGATGTTCCTCCATAGAATGTGCTGAAGCCCTGCGTTACGCCAAGTCTCTGTGCAAAACCGGGAAGAATACCAACAATGGCAAGAAATATAGCGCCCGGTAAAGTTACCTTATCCATAACGGCACCAATAAAATCTGCTGTAGGTTGTCCTGGCTTTATGCCGGGAATAAACCCATTGTTGCGCTTTAAATCTTCACTCATTTGCTTGGGGTTGAAGATAAGCGCCGTATAAAGGAACGTAAATGCAATAACCATAGCGCCATAAATAACCATGTACCAGGCATTGCTATGATCGGAAAATATGGCGGTTATGCCGCGGGCAGAATCAAGATTGGTAAAAGAAACCAGCGTTGGCAAAAACATGATTGCCTGTGCAAATATGATAGGCATTACACCGGCGCCATTTACTTTTATCGGCAGAAACTGTCTTGCTCCGCCAAATTGCCTGTTACCAACAATTTGTTTTGCGTAATTAATAGGAATTTTACGCACACCCTGAATTAAAACAATCAATCCCATGTTAATAGCAACCAGCACAGCTATTTCAATCAAAAAGATTAATAAACCGCCGCCGCCTTTAACTTCTTTGTTCTGAAATTCCTGTACCAGCGAAATAGGCAGGCGGGCAAGAATACCAATCATAATGATGATTGAAGTACCGTTACCAAGTCCTTTATCCTGTATTTTTTCACCCAGCCACATTACAAACAAAGTGCCTGCAGTAAGAATGATTATAGTTGATGCGAAAAAATAAGGTTCATAACCAGGAAGGATAGCAGGCGCGTAAGAAGGCGTTTTTAAATATTGATAATAAGCACTTGCCTGTAAAGCTGTAACGCCCACGGTTAAGTAACGCGTCCATTGATTGATCTTTTTGCGGCCACTCTCTCCTTCCTTCTGCATTTTCTGCATTTGAGGAACAAGGATAGTTGCCAACTGCATGAAGATGGAAGCAGAGATATAAGGCATTACGCCCAATGCAAATATGGATGCGTGAGAAAACGCACCACCGGCAAATGTATCAAACAGGCCAAGCAATCCATTATTGCTTGCACCGGCGGCGGCAGCTTCCAGTTTGTTAGGATCAAGGCCCGGCAATACAATATGGGTTCCAACCCTGTACACAAGAATCAATGCCAGTGTGGTAATAATTTTATTACGCAGCTCCTCAATAGTCCAGATATTCTTTAGTGTTTCAATAAATTTTTTCACCGGGAAAAATTATAAGATAAATGAATGCCTCAAACCTGTTTGAGGCAAATATCGGGAAAATTATTTCAAAATTTCAATGCTTCCGCCAGCGGCTTCAATTGCAGCTTTTGCGCTTTCGCTAACAGCGTTTACTTTAAAATTCAGTTTGGTTGTTAATTCACCACTACCTAAAATTTTTACCTTATCAGTTTTCTTAATAAGGCCGTTAGCATACAGGTTTTCTGTGCTGAATTCAGCTATTTCATATGTTTCGGCAATCACATCAATCTGGCCTAAGTTGAATACTTTGTATTCAATGCGGTTATTGTTTTTAAATCCGCGCTTTGGCAAACGGCGCTGAATAGGCATCTGACCACCTTCATGTGCCATTTTACTTTTGTAACCGGCACGGCTCTGACCACCTTTGTTACCTTTTGTAGATGTGCCACCTTTACCGCTGGCTTCACCGCGGCCTAATCTTTTCTGTTTGTGAACGGAACCTTCTGCAGGTTTTAAATTGTGTAATTGCATGTTTTACTTTTTAACTCAACGCTCCGGTGTTGCCGGAGCTCGCTAATGAATAATTATAAAAGCAGGCAAATCGCTTTTGCGATTATGCCAGTTCTTCCACTTTTACCAAATGATCTACTTTGCGGATCATACCCAAAATCTGGTCGGTAGCCTCAACTTCTTTTGAAGAGTTCAGCTTGTTTAAACCAAGTGCTTTCAGCGTAAGCTTCTGGCGCTCCGGCCTGTCGATCGCACTTTTTACCAATGTTACTTTAATCTTTTTCATTGTAATGTCGTTTGTCGGTAATCATTCTTTCCGTAGTTGCGGACGTCCTGACTTTCCGGCTATCCCTGGAATACTTTGCTCAATTTAATATTACGCTCTTTGGATACCTGTATTGGTTCTCTCAATAAAGTAAGCGCTCTTATAGTAGCTTTTACCACGTTGTGCGGGTTTGCAGAACCAAGGCTTTTTGCCAATACGTCTGTAATACCTGCGCTTTCCAGCACAGCACGCATGCTGCCTCCGGCAATTACACCTGTACCATGCGCAGCCGGTTTAATTAAAACCTTTGCAGCGCCTTCTTTTGCCAGTTGGTCGTGCGGAATAGTTCCGTGCATTACAGGCACCTTCACCAAATTCTTCTTAGCATCTTCAATGCCCTTGGTAATAGCTTCCTGAACTTCCTTTGCTTTGCCTAAGCCCTGGCCAACAACACCATTTTCATTACCTACAACCACCAAAGCAGAAAAGCTGAATGTACGGCCACCTTTTGTAGTTTTTACAACGCGGTTTACAGAAACAACTTTTTCTTTCAGTTCTACTTCACCGCCTGGCTTTACTTTATTTACGCTGATCTTTGCCATTTAATATTTACTATTTACGAATTATGAGTTACAATAAACTTGCAACTCCAAATCTGGAATCTAAATTTGCAGGCCGCCTTCCCTTGCGCCTTCTGCCAATGCTTTTACACGGCCATGATATAAATAACCGCTTCTGTCAAATACAGCTTTAGTAACGCCTAGTTCAGTTGCCTTGCGGGCAATGGCAGCGCCAACCATTTTTGACTTTTCAAGCTTGGTAACTTTCTGTGCTTTCAGATCTTTATCCTGGGATGATGCAGCAACGATAGTTTTACCGCTTACATCATCAATCAATTGAGCATAAATTTCTGAATTACTTCTGAAGACAGACAATCTTGGCTTTTCATTCGAGCCGCTTATTTTGTGGCGGATTCGATAGCGGATATTTTGCCTTCTTAAAACTTTAGTGTCCATTTGTTTATTTATTTATTCCCGATACTGCCGGGTATATTTATAAGTCTCTTTTATTTTACTTTAAAGGACAGGCGGCTTATTTACCTGCTGCCTTACCAGCCTTGCGACGAACAACTTCATCAGAATATTTAACACCTTTTCCTTTGTAAGGTTCGGGTTTGCGCAGGCTGCGGATTTTTGCAGCAACCTGGCCGAGCAATTGCTTGTCAGTGCCTTCAATGAAAATCTTGGGGTTCTGCCCTTTCAAAGTTTCCGTACTTACTTTTAATTCTTTAGGTACTTCGAAAATGATGTTATGAGAATAACCTAAAGAGAGATCAAGTACATTGCCCTGGTTAGAAGCTTTATAACCTACCCCTACGAGTTCAAGTTCTTTCTTAAAACCTTCGGTAACACCTTTAACCATATTGGCTATTAACGCACGGTATAAACCATGCATAGCACGGTGGCGGATCTGGTCTGTAGGACGGCTTAAATTCAATTCGCCGTCAGCTGCTTCTACTTTAATATCCCTGTCAACAGCTTCTTTCAATTCTCCCTTAGGGCCTTTTACGGTAATTACATTGTCTTTACCAACAGTGATGGAAACACCATTGGGAACTGTAACCGGAGCTTTACCTATACGTGACATATAATAAGTTTATTTTAATCTTTAGGAAATTGAACACAATACTTCACCGCCAACATTCTGCGCTTTGGCTTGCTTATCGGTCATAACACCTTTGGATGTGCTGATGATAGCAATACCCAGGCCGTTGATCACTCTTTTGAAATCGGCAGGTTTTGAATACTGGCGCAAACCAGGACGGCTGATTCTTTCTAAAGAGCGGATAGCCGGCTGTTTGGTTGAAGGATCGTACTTCAATGCTATTTTAATAAAGCCTTGCTTGTTATCATCTTCAAATTTATACTTCAGGATATAACCCTGTTCGTATAAAATTTCAGTGATACGTTTTTTCAAGTTAGATGCAGGAATTTCTACAACACGGTGGCCCGCCATTTGTGCATTACGAACTCTTGTGAGATAATCTGCTATAGGATCTGTTACCATATTTTGTCCTCCTACACCACGCCGGAGCGTAATAATTGGATTGATTTGATTGTTAACTATTATTGTTTCTGAGCCTCTTCCCCTCTCAGGGTTGAAGCTTACCAGCTTGCTTTTTTAACTCCCGGAATTTTGCCATTAAGCGCCATATCCCTGAATACACCTCTTGATAAACCGAAGTATCCGATATAGCCTTTAGGACGGCCGGTTAGCTGGCAACGGTTTTTTAAGCGAACCGGTGAAGCGTTTCGAGGCAGCTTGTCTAAACCTGCAAAATCGCCGGCTTCTTTTAAAGCAGCGCGTTTAGCAGCATATTGCGCTACCATGCGCTCTCTTTTTCTTTGCCTTGCTTCTACTGATTTTTTAGCCATAATTATATTGTATTCTTAATTATTAGTTTTTTTGAAAGGCATACCCAGTTCTTTCAACAGTTCGTATGCTTCTTCATTGTTGGTGCCCGAAGTAACAAAAGTGATGTCCATACCGGTAATCTTATTCACCTTGTCTATATCAATTTCAGGGAAGATGATCTGTTCTGTAATGCCTAATGTGTAATTACCACGACCATCAAATGATTTATCATTGATGCCTTTAAAATCACGTACACGGGGCAATGCAACAGAAATCAGCCTGTCTAAAAACTCGTACATTTTTTCGCCGCGTAACGTAACACGTGCACCAATGGGCATGCCTTTACGCAGCTTAAAGTTTGAAATATCTTTTTTGCTGTAAGTAGCTACAGCTTTCTGACCTGTAATATTTGAAAGCTCCTCAACTGCTACCTCAACCAATTTCTTGTCAGCCACAGCGCCGTTAACGCCACGGTTAATAGCAATCTTTTTCAGCTTAGGCGTTTGCATAATGCTTTTGTAGCCAAATTTTTTGGACAAAGCAGGAATAACTTCTTCCTTATATTTTTTCGCCAGTCTCGGCGTATATTTTTCTGTTGCCATTATTTAATTTCCTCCCCTGATTTTTTAGCAATGCGAACCAATTTACCGGTTTCACGGCTGCGTTTAACTTTAGTTGGAGCGCCGGCTTTCGCATCCCACAACATAACATTGCTGATGTGGATAGGAGCTTCTTTTTTTACAAGCCCGCCCTTTGTATTTTGTGCCGAAGGTTTTGTGTGACGTGTAACGATGCCTACGCCTTCTACAACTACACGCCCGTCTTCAGGGAGCACTTTTAAAACCTTGCGTGGTTTATAGATGGTTTTGCCATCTTCTTTCTGTGGTTTACTGTTTCCCGAGATAACAATCACCATGTCTCCCTTTTTAATATTAAACTTCGGTTTAAATCTGTTACTCATTGTTTTAAGCTTTGAGCTATGAGTTTTTACTCTATAGCGTTTTATATCTTATGATTAACGGGCTCGTAGCTCAAGGCTCGTAGCTCGTAGCTTTATAATACTTCCGGCGCCAGTGATATAATCTTCATGTAGCCCTTATCCCTCAATTCCCTGGCAACAGGCCCGAAAATACGGGTGCCGCGTGGTTCATCAGAGGCGTTGAGCAATACAACGGCATTGTCATCAAACCTTATATAAGAACCGTCTTTTCTTCTTAACTTATTTGTAGTGCGCACAATTACAGCTTTAGAAACAGTTCCCTTTTTAACACCGCCTGCGGGTATTGCGTCTTTTACCGTAACAACTATTTTATCGCCAATTTTTGCATAATCCTGGCCGCTGTTTCCTAAAACGCGGATGCATAATACTTCTTTTGCACCGCTGTTATCTGCTACGTTTAGACGACTTTCCTGCTGAATCATTTTTGTAAGCTTTGAGCTATTAGCTGCGAGCTATTAGCAATTAAAAACTATTTTAAACTGTACGGGCTCGTAGCTTGCGGCTCGTAGCGCGTAGCTTTCTTTATTTTGCTTTTTCTATCACTTCAACTAAGCGCCAACGCTTTGTTTTACTCAGCGGGCGTGTTTCCATTATCTTCACAATATCACCAACGGTGCACTCATTCTTTTCGTCGTGTGCATGAAAGCTGGTTGTTTTCTTTACGAACTTTCCGTAGATAGGATGTTTTACCCTTCTTTCCACAGTAACGGTAATGGTTTTATCCATTTTATTGCTGCGGACTACACCGGTTCTTGTTTTGCGCAGGTTTCGCTGCACTGTTGTTGTTTCCTCTGCCATTATATTAAGCTTGTAATGTTCTGTTTTTTAATTCAGTTTTTAAACGGGCTATATCTCTGCGAAGGCCGCGAACGCTTAAAGGATTTTCAAGCGGAGAAATGGCATGTGCAAATTCCAGCTTTTTTAAGCGCAGCTTGTCTTCTGCTATACGGGCCTTAAGATCATTCTCGTTAAGGTCTTTCAAACTTTTATTAAAATCAATTCTGTCTGCCATTTTTCTAAATTTGAAAATTTACAATTTGAAAATTTGAAAATGTTTTACCTCATCAGCACATTAGCATATTTTCAAATTACACATTATTATAAATCTCTTCTTTGTATAAATTGTGTTTTGATCGGCAATTTCTGAGCAGCCAGGTGCATTGCTTCCTGGGCCGTCTGAAGGCTTACGCCGTCACACTCAAATATGATACGGCCTGGTTCTACCACAGCAGCCCAAAACTCCGGGTTACCTTTACCTTTACCCATCCTTACTTCAAGTGGTTTGCGGGTAATTGGCTTATCGGGAAATATGCGAATCCAAACATTACCTTCACGCTTCATTGCCCTTGTCATAGCCTGGCGTGCAGCTTCAATTTGCCTGTTGTTCAACCAGATTGGTTCAAGGGATTTTAATGCATAAGAACCAAAAGCTATAGAGGTGCCTCTTTTAGCTACTTTGCGGATTCTTCCCTTCTGCGCCTTTCTGTGTTTCGTTCTTTTTGGCTGTAACATTTTTTTCAGCTTTGAGCTATCAGCTTTCAGCTTTGAGCTTCGGCGTTTAGCTATTTAAAATCAATATTATTTTTTAGGCTTTGTGCTCGTATCCGCCGCAGCGGATCGTAGCGTATAGCTTTTTATCTTCTGTTATCCCTTCTGTCGCCACCACGGTTATCGCGACGTCCGCCACGGTCGCCTCTATCTCTATCACCTCTGTGATCACCACCTCTTCTTTCCCTGTGGTCGCCGCCTTCATTCTTGCCACCGATAAAGTTCGGGTTCAACTCGCGTTTGCCTAAAACTTCACCTTTACAAATCCATACTTTAATGCCTATTTTACCATAAACGGTAAGTGCGAATACGCTGGCATAATCAATATCCATACGGAAAGTATGCAATGGCGTACGGCCTTGTTTTATTTCTTCCGTACGGGCAATTTCAGCACCACCCAAACGGCCGGAAACTTTTACTTTAATGCCTTCAGCACCCATGCGGAGCGATGAGGCAATGGCCATTTTAATGGCTCTTTTATAGTTGATACGATTTTCAATCTGGCGAGCAATATTATCGGCTACGATAGCTGCATCCAGTTCGGGGCGACGGATTTCCAGGATGTTGATCTGAACATCTTCATTGCTGGTAAGTTTCTTCAACTCTTCTTTAATCCTGTCAACCTCGTTTCCGCCTTTTCCAATAATAATACCCGGTTTTGAGGTATGAATTGTTACGATAAGCTTACCCAATGTACGCTCAATAACGATTTTGGAAATACCGCCTTTATTGATACGTGCATTAAGATAGTTTCTTATTTTATTATCCTCGATGAGTTTGGTAGCAAAGTCTTTCTTTGCGCCATACCAGTTGCTTTCCCATCCGCGGATAATACCTAACCGGTTACCTATTGGATTTGCTTTTTGACCCATATTAAGGTTTATTCTGTTTAATTAATTTTTTGAATCAACAATGATTGTTACATGATTGCTGCGTTTGCGAACCCTGTAACCACGTCCCTGTGGCGCCGGGCGCATCCGTTTTAACACTCTTCCACCGTCAACAAATACCGTTTTTACGATAAGGTTGGCATCAGCGGCACTTTTATCGGTATTAGCCTGTTCCCAGTTGCTGATGGCGCTTCTTAAAAGCTTTGCTAAAGGCGTAGCATTATGCTGCGGATGATGTTCTAAAATGCCAAGTGCTTTCTCAACCTGCATGCCACGAATAACATCAGCCAGCAAACGCATTTTGCGTGGACCTGTGGGATAATTTTTAAGTTTAGCTACTGCTTCCATTTATTTATTGTTTGATGTTGAAGGTTTAATGTTTAATGTTTTGAGGAACTTCAAACTTTAAACTTCAAACTTTAAACTATTTATTATTTGCTACCTGAGTGCCCTCTGAAATTCCTGGTGGGGGCGAATTCGCCCAATTTATGGCCAACCATAAACTCTGTTACATAAACCGGGATGAATTTGTTACCGTTGTGCACAGCGAAAGTATGTCCAACAAAATCAGGAGTAATTGTAGAGCGGCGGCTCCATGTTTTAATAACTGATTTCTTGTTTTTACCCTCGTTGATATTCAGAACTTTCTTATCCAGTTTTACGTCAACGTAAGGACCTTTTTTAATCGAACGACCCATTTATATTCTGTTTAACGATTTCTGATTTAATTATTTAGCCAGCTTTTTACCATTCTTTCTTTGCAGGATAAGCTTGTTGCTTGCCTTGCCTCTCTTACGGGTAATTTCGCCTTTGGCATATTTACCTGTTCTGCTTCTCGGATGGCCGCCGGAAGCCTTACCTTCACCACCACCCATCGGGTGATCTACTGGATTCATAGCCACACCACGGTTGCGGGGACGAATACCTCTCCAGCGGTTACGGCCGGCCTTACCCATTGTTTGCAGGTTATGGTCGCTGTTTGAAACCACACCAACTGTTGCATAACAATTAATAAGTATTCTGCGCAATTCACCTGAAGGCATTTTCAACACTGCATATTTTTCTTCTTTGGCATTCAACTGTGCGGAAGCACCTGCGCTTCTTGCCAGTTTTCCACCCTGGTTAGGTTGCATTTCAATGTTGTGAACATTTGTACCAAGCGGCATGTTCTTCATTTGTAATGCATTTCCAATTTCGGGAGCTACTGCATCACCGGAAATGATAGTGGCGCCAACCTGCAAACCTTGTGGGGCAAGTATGTATCTTTTTTCACCGTCCGTATATTCAACCAAAGCGATAAATGCCGAACGGTTAGGATCGTATTCAATGGTTTTTACGGTTGCTGCTATATCTTTTTTATTACGTTTAAAATCTACAACGCGGTATTTCTTTTTATGACCACCGCCCATGTAACGCATTGACCTTCTGCCCTGTGCATTGCGGCCAGCCGTTTTTGACATCGGCTCCAGCAAACTCTTTTCAGGTTCGTTGGTAGTTATTTCAGCATACGCATTACCAATTCTCCAACGCATGCCTGCTGTAACCGGTTTATACTTTTTTAATGCCATTGTGCTTATATTTTATCAACTTTTGCGGCAGTTGCTGCCTTAACTTATTTGCTTAAATATTTGCGTACAAATCAATTGTATCGCCTTCTGCTACAGTAACCATTGCTTTTTTATAAGCCGGTTTTACGCCTTTTACAAAACCAGCCTTTGTAAACTTGGTTTTGTTTTTACCCGGTACAACCAGGGTATTTACATCCACTACAGATACTCCGTAAAAATCTTCAACGGCTTTTTTAATTTCAAGCTTGTTTGCTTTACGGCTTACTTTAAAAGCATAGCGTTTCAGCTTTTCCTGCTGGCCGTTTGCTTTTTCTGTAAGGATTGGTTTTATTAAAACTTCTGCTAACTGCATTTTTCTTTTATTGAAATGTTATTCAATTATGCTTTTTCTTCAGCAACCTCTGTTTCGTCAACAAATATTTTTGCCGCACCTTCTGTTAAAACCAGCGCATCTGCATTTAAAATATCATATGTATTTAAATCTGTCAGTGCACAGCTTAATACTGTATCAATGTTACGAAGGCTTAAATAAAGATTATCATTCAGTTCGTCTGTAACAAACAAGGTTTTCTTACCATCCAGATTCCAGCTTTTTAAAGCATCAGCCACCTGCTTTGTTTTAGGTGCATCCAGCGTTACATCTTCAACAACCAATAAAGCATTATTCTTTGTTTTGTATGATAAGGCGCTCACCTTAGCCAGGTCCTTCACTTTTTTATTCAGCTTAAAATCGTAGCTGTGCGGCTTAGGCCCGAAGATGGTACCACCACCCTTGTATAAAGGGTTACGGATGTTACCTTTTCTGGAACCACCGGTACCTTTCTGGCGGTGAAGTTTACGGCTTGCGCCATGCACCTCAGCACGGGTTTTTACTTTATGCGTGCCCTGGCGCTGAGCAGCCTGGTATTGCTTAACAGCAAGATAGATTACATGATCATTTGGCTCGGCACCAAAAATATCATCAGGTAATTCTAATGTTCTGCCGGTTTTTTCACCTTTTATATTTAAAACGTCAACTTGCATTTCTTGTAATTAAATTATTTCTGAATTAATACAATAGAGCCGTTATGACCCGGCACAGAACCGCTGACAAGAATATAATTCTTTTCAGGAAACAGCTTTACCACTTTCAAACCTTTAAGCTTTACGCGGTCACCGCCCATTCTGCCGGCCATACGCACACCCTTAAATACACGGGAAGCGTCAGAAGAGTTACCGATAGAACCGGGAGCCCTCTGGCGGTCGTGCTGACCATGAGACTGCTGGCCAACGCCCGCAAAACCATGACGTTTTACAACGCCCTGGAAGCCTTTACCTTTGGTTGTACCAACAACATCAACTTTTTCACCTTCAGTGAAAATGTCTATTGTAATGGTTTCGCCCAAAGCTTTTTCAATAGTATAATCGCGGAATTCTTTTACGAATTTTTTAGGAGCAGTGCTTGCTTTTGCAAAGTGGTTGGTTTCGGCCTTAATGGAGTGTTTTTCGTTTTTATCGCCAAATGCCAACTGGAGAGAAGAGTACCCGTCGGTTTCTTTTGTTTTAACCTGGGTTACCACGCAGGGGCCAGCTTCAATAATGGTACAAGCTGTTTGCCTGCCATCCGGAGTGAAGACGCTGGTCATCCCGATCTTTTTACCAATAATTCCTTTCATTTTTTGCGGTTTTAGCCCCGCATGGTTATAAGGACTTCCTTTTTTGTCAGGAATCGATCCTCTGTTTAGCTACCGACCTTTTCTTTTGTTTCCCGATTTTTACACCGGGAGAGAAGTACCGGAAGTAAGCAAACCTCGAAGGGCTTGTTTATATGTTGTCTGAACCGGAATTTTGAGGTTTTCCCTGATTTTCAGGAATTAAACCAAAAATCCCTTCAGATATTTCATTTTTCAGAGCTCTTTTTTTCAGGATTTTACCCTGAATTGAGAGATGATTTTATTTATAAGAACTTTTATCCGAATAAGCTGCTGAATCTTACGCCTTAATCTCTACTTCAACGCCTGAAGGAAGATCGAGCTTGCTTAGCGCATCTACTGTTCTTGATGAAGAAGTGTAGATGTCCAGTAAACGCTTGTGTGTTGCTAACTGGAATTGCTCACGGCTTTTCTTGTTTACGTGGGGAGAACGGAGAACAGTGAAAATCCTCGTGTGTGTTGGAAGAGGAATCGGGCCTGTTACTACGGCGCCTGTACCACGTACTGTTTTCACGATCTTTTCGGCTGATTTATCAACCAGGTTATGATCGTACGATTTCAATTTTATTCTTATTCTCTGAGACATAATCAAAACCAATTTTTTCAAATTGGGAGCGCAAAGGTAGGCATCTCATAGATATGGCGCAAGCATTTAGGGAAGTTTTTTTGATATTTTTTGTTAAGGATGCCCTGAGAAGGCAAATTTCGTTCATTTAATATGAAAACATTGCTTTTTTCAAATAACATAGGTTTGCCAAATTAATATTACGAAGTATAATATGCTATTTGGCAGCAAGACTTATAAAACAATAAATAAAATAATTACATGCGTTTAATTTTACAGCGTGAGACAGTCAAAAACTCCCATTGCAAATTTTCAACTTACCGGTATATTAAAAATGCAAAACATTTATCGGGGCCCGGCAGGCAGTGGTTTTGGCATATTTGATTGAATTTTATAAACCTATAAAAACAATAAGATTAAAGCAAACAAAACAATGATGGCGTATATAATATCGCCGGCATCAACCTTAAGCAGGCCTATCTTAAACACTCTTTTAGATTTTATATACCTGTTGAAAGGTTTAATCATTAATAATTATTAAAGCCTTAGCAGCTATTGACTTAGGAACTTTGTTTTACTCACTCAAAGCATACACTAATTGAAAGCATAGCAGTTATCATCCCCGGTATTTTATAAAATCATCTGTAACCAGCAGTTTGCAAGTATGTTTGGTTAACTAAAAGTAGTGTATTGTTCTTAAAAACGAATAGTAAAATTAAAAATCAGATACAATTAACAGGCGCCCGGTTTCCTGAGGTAAACTATAATTTTTAGACAGAGAAGCAATCTTTACCGGTTATCATTTTAACAGCCTTTCCGGCAAATCAATATAGCTGAATTTATCCAGCACATCAGCGCCGTGCATAACAAAATAGGTTGGATTTACACGCGCTGCCGTTTTAATAACCGTACCATCACATAATAAAACATCGGCAGGAATGCTGCCTGTGATCTTTTCAGCGCCCTGCTTATCGGCTGTAACCACATAAAAATGTATTTGCTGCTGTTGTAACTGCTGCATATACTTTTTAAAATCATCATTCATCCAGTCATCAACCGCGCTGAAGTCTTTGGCAAACAGCATTACATACTTTGCATCAGATTGCAATAATTCTTTTGTTGTATCAGCCCCATTAAATGTAAACAAAGCAAAATCGGCAATGGGCGGCGTGGCATTTCCCTTTCGTACAACTTTATCAGTGCGGTCAAGAAATTCATAAGTTGAATCAAGATCAGCAGGCAACGTTTCTGCGGTATATTCTTCCACTTTGCCATTCTTTCTGTATTTAAAAACCATTACAATACTGTCTGGTACTGCATTTGGCGGCGGCTGCATTTGCCGTAATAAATTATTTCCCTTTTTATAAGGCAGGCAATCTGCCAGCGGTAAATGCTTCATTACATAAGCCTGCAATTCACCAATAACAGCAATACAGAATATCAAAGAACAAACAGCCGCAACGGGTCGTAAAGACGGTATTATTTTTTTTCTGTTGATAAATAATACAAGTATCAGGAGTAATAAAATAAGGTCTTTTGTAAAAGATTGCGCAGGCGTCAAAGGCAGGCAATCACCAAAGCAGCCGCAGGTTTTTATTTTACCGGAGAACAAGGCATAGCCCGTAAGAAAACTAAAAAAGATAATTAATATCAATAAAAGCCAGCCAAACAAGCGCATGTGCCAGCCAATGATAACAGCAACGCCCGCCAGCACCTCAAATACATTCATGATAAGGGATAAGGCTAAGGTATAGTCATTAAAAAAATACATATCCCATGCCTGGAAAAACTCCTGCATTTTATAGCTCAGCCCGAGTGGATCATTCGCCTTAACCAGCCCGCTGAAAATAAACAGCAGGCCAACAACCCACCGTATAATTAACAAGCCTGTATTTTTTTTTGTTGCCATTGCGATCTATTTAAGCTGTAAGGTTTACGGTTGAAGGACTTAGCAGCACGTACCTCTCCTTATACCTTAAACTTTCACCCTTTATCTTAAGAACTGTGCTTCCCTTCATCAATCATGATTAAAGCAAAAACAGCGTAATTAATAATATCAACATAGTTTGCATCTATCCCTTCACTTATCAGTGTTTTGCCATCATTATTCAGTATTTGTCTTACCCGCAGCAATTTCATCAATATTAAATCAACAAAACTTTCCTGGCTCATTTCACGCCAGGCTTCGCCGTAGTCATGATTTTTATTCAGCAAAGTATGCTTTGCAATATGAACAGCTTCATCATAAAAATCGCCGGCCTGTTTTACAGAAAGTTCTTCAACAACCGGGTTGTTTAAATGCAGCTGAACTAAGCCAATAACGGCATAATTAATAATACCCATGAACTCACTTTGTACATCATCTTCCACTTTACGTTCAGGGAGGCCCTGTATGTTTCGTATACGCAGCGCCTTTATAAATATTTGATCAACTACAGAAATTGTGCGCAGCACACGCCACGCCGTACCATAGTCTTTTGTTTTTTTAAGAAAAATTTGCTTGCAACGTTCAATTACATTATTGAACTGAGCTTCTGTATTAATCATTATATGTTATGGTGAAGTAACTTTTTGAAAGGCTTTTATTATCAGGTTTTACAGGGCTTCATCTGCCGAAGGTCCGTACATTCCCGGAACAGGCACATTCAATAATCGCAGGTAAACACTTAATTGCCCGCGGTGATGATACGCATGATTCATTGCCAGGTTACGAACTGCCACTTTTTTGGGCAGTTGAAACATTACCTGTTCGCCGCGCCGGAAAACCCAGATGCTGTTCAGGTTTTCATCGGTTGCAGATTCCAGCACTGCTACTGCTGCAGCAAGCCCTTTATCAAACTGTTTTAAAATTTCTTCGGTGCTGGCAGGCGGCTCGCGGTTAAATGATGCCGAAGCCAGATCAAATTCATCCGCATTTAAAATTCTTTCGAACCAAACGGGCAAATCAGCAATATGTTTTGCAAGCTTGCCAAGTTTCATTGATTTTTCGTGTGGCTGCCAATCCAGTTTATCAGTTGGCACACGCTCCAGTATTTTTCTTGTATTGATAGCTTCATGCTTTAATTCTCCGAGCAAGGCTGTATTCATCGCCATTTTATTTTATGTTTTTTTGACAGGCAGCTAAAGTAGAAAATAAAAAGCCATCAATAAGCAAATGTTTACCTAAGTTATTCACGGGATGTTTGCGCTGGCTGCAATTACACAAAACGGGCAAAATCTTTTGTGTAATCGCCCTTAATTCTTTCAATGGGAGGATTGTAATAACCAAATTTTAAGCGGGGAAATTCTTCTCTTAATAATTCCATCAACTGTTTCACGCCAAGCATGTCACCGGTTTCCGTTACATTAATTTTGCCAAGGTACCAATCGGGATCAATATTAAAATTGCGCCACTGGATCATGCATAAACCGGTATCAATAATCAGCTTTCGCAAAGCTTCATATTCTTCAACCGTATCTGTCATTCCAGGAAAAACAAAATAGTTAATGCTTGTCCAGCCGTTATAACTGCGCACAACTTTTAACGATTCAAGCAAATCTTCAAACACATAATTATTGGGCCTGTAATAAGCCGTATAAATATGGCGCTGAGCGCTGTTCATGCTTACTCGTATGCTGTTTAGCCCGGCTTCGCACAAAGCCCTTACAGCATTCGGTTTGGAGCCATTTGTATTAATATTGATGCTGCCGCGATCTGTATGTTTTCTTATTTCAAGAATGGATTCACGAATAGTTTCCCACATCAGCAACGGCTCTCCTTCACAACCCTGCCCGAAGCTTACTAACGGATAAGGTGCATTGAGCAAATGTGGAACCGTAAACTCGGCAATTTCTGCCGCAGTAGGTTTGAATGTTAGCCTGTCTTGCGTTGAAACAATCGTTTCTTCTTCGGGTTGAAAAGAAATACAGCCGATGCAATTGGCATTACAAGCCGGAGATGATGGCACAGGGCATTCCCATCTGCCCAGCGATAAATTCCTTGCCGCGGGGCAATGATAGGTTAAGCAGCAATTCTGCATTAAATGTTTCACCAAACGGTTATGCGGATAATGCTCTAAAAGCCATTGTGCACCGTTCTGAATTTTTTCATCATTATAACCCGCACATTCCTGGCGGATGTCTTCTTCAATTCTCACAGCAGGCACATAAAATTTATTGTTCAGCCAGCCAGCAGCCGTGTAGCAAAACAAAGGCAGCGTTGGCGCGTCAGGCAAGGTTTCGTACGCCGCAATAAACAAGCCTGTGTGTGCCGGCGGAATAAATGCAGCAACGGCCCAGCCTTTTTCACACAAACGCATTTCGCCGGTTTGCACATCAATGCCAATACCCCTGCGGCCGGGCAGTTCATATAAATTACCACCATCGGGCAATTCAATCCAGTCTTCTTTCTCTATGGGAAAAGCATCCCAGCCGGCACGGCCAACAGCATAAAGGCTGGTATCTTCGAAGATGTTGCCTTTGCCATCTGAATATAATATGTATGGGGATTGATGAAGCATAATAGATAGCTATGAGCCGTGAGTTGCGGGCTGCGGGCTGCTTGCGATTTGCTGTTTACAAAATTCGTTAAATTCCCTTTCTGTTTGGGCGGGAACATCACTCTCCGTTTCTTTTTGAATGATCTTATTACTTTTGAAATCGAGCGTGAGCATATTATCTTTCAGTATGGCATTCTTTACATCCTGCCATGAATAATTTTTGAATGGGAAAGTGTTGAACGTGATGGCGTCTTTACTAAACCCGATTTCCTGCGGAAATTTAATCTGCCTTTCCAGCAAAGCTGCCACAATGAGAAGTACCGCTATCCACGGAAGATGAAGCGGGTACAGGAGCCATAAAAATGCGGCTGCATATAAGGCCCATTTAAATGTAATTATACTTTCTTTCTGATTGGCTGTTATTGATAACACAAAGTTGATTACAATAACTGCCATTAATACTACATTAATCCAGTTGTATGTAAAGAACATGGTATTTAACAACGCATATATTTCTGCAGCAATTGTAAGCACGCACATCAGCGTTGTTATTATATTATATATTTTGTAATTGGGATGCCTGAGCGTAATTACAAAATCGTATTCTTTATTTTGGCTCATCAGTGCAATTACTTTTCACAAATAAATTACAGATCTTCCATAACAGGCGCGATGCAACAACCGCATCATAATTGGTTTCGCCCACGCCCACTTCAACCAAATCAAACCCTATTAATTTCTTGCCGCTCTCTATAATTTTTCTCAGCAGGTATAAAACTTCATCACTTTGAAAACCGCCCGGAACGGGTGTGCCTGTGTTGGGACAAAGTTTGGGATCAAGCCCGTCTATATCAAAACTGAAATACACATTATCCGGTAAATATTGCACCATTTCATCAGCAATAATCTTCCAGTTTTCCCCGGCAAAAAAGCGCTCCTTTATCTGCTGGTCAAAATAGGTGATCACTTTATAATTACTGCTGCAGATATAATTCCATTCTGCTTCACAATAATCCCGTACGCCTGCCTGCACCAGCCTTTCAATGGCAGGCACTTCATTCAGGGCATTATACATAATGCTCGCATGCGAGTAATTCAATTTCTCATAAGCCTTACGCAAATCGCAATGTGCATCAATCTGCAACACGCCAAAACTTTTATATTTTTCAGCCAGCGCTTTAAAATAACCTAATGATACACTGTGATCGCCGCCAAGCAGGCCAACAAGCTTGTTACGGTTCAGCAAATCTTTCGTTTGTTCATACACCCAGTTATTCAGCATTTCGCTGCCCTCATTAATTTCTTTGAGGCTTTTTAACATAAACTTATTATTGTTTATATCCTGGCCATGCGCAATAAAATCAATGTAGAGTTCAGCCTCCTTGCGCAGGTAATCGCTCTTCATCAAAATTTTTTTATCGGGTTCACGCATGTAAAAGCCTTTCTTCCAGCCGTGCGGCATGTTGGGATCGAAGAGATCTATTTGCGTACTTGTTTTAAAAATGTGCTCTATAGCCCTTGCTGTGCCTGCATTGCAGCTTACTGTAACTTCCCAGGGAACGGGCAGGATAACCACCTGTGCATCATCCTCAGAAAAGGGCAAGCCAAAAATATTGTTGTTGCGGTTTGCCACCTCATTTACGTCAAACTTTGAAAGATCAACCATATCTGTAATAAAAAGTTGTGCAAGATACTCGCTATTTTCAAAACAGGCTTGCTAATACCTGTTAACAAAAACCATAACCGGGCCGGAATGTTCCTTACAATAAGGGGTTGATTATTTTCCTGTCCGCAAATAATTCTGCAAACCATATTGTTAAACCGCGTTACGACTTTTCCATGCATATAATTAACCGGAATAATCTCATTTCAAAACTTTAATTTGCACACCCGAAACAATCGCCTGAAATGTTGAGAAACTGTACGCTGATAGCTGTGTTAATCCTGTTTTTTCAAAATGCTTTCGCCCAAACTTCAAACACTGCAAAATACCCTTCACTTTTTTGGGAAATAACCGGCAACGGTTTAAAAAAACCTTCTTACCTGTTTGGCACCATGCATGTAAGCAATAAGATTGCTTTTCATTTAAGCGATTCTTTTTACAATGCTATTCAAAGCACCGATATGGTTGCGCTTGAATTAAACCCCGAATACTGGCAAAAAGATATGGTGAAGATGAATGCCGCGCAGGAAGAAATTGAAAATTTCTACAGGGACAATACCACGCAATACTTAACCGAATCGTCTTTTGCAATAACTGATTATTATGATAAATTAAAACCAGCGCTTACAGCGGAACCCCAGCAAATAAACAGCCTGCTTTACCGCACATTTTCCATACAGCAGGATTATGAAGAAAACACTTACCTCGATCTTTACATTTATCAAACCGGCAGAAAATATGGCAAGCTGGCCGGCGGTGTTGAAGATTATTATCAAACCCAGAAAATATTGTTTGAAGCTTACGCCGCTATGGCAAAAGAAAGAATGAAGCGGTCGAACAACCGCGATGCAACACCTGACATTGATAAAAAAATACAGGAGGCTTACCGACACGGCAACCTCGATTTGCTGGATTCACTTGAACATTTATCTTTTAATTCGCCTGCTTATGTAAATAAGTTTTTGTATGCACGCAATAAAATCCAGGCTAATTCAATAGACTCTTTAGTAAAAAAACACAGCCTGTTCGTTGGCGTAGGCGCTGCACATTTGCCAGGTCCTAATGGCGTAATAGAATTGCTACGGAAGAAAGGTTATAAGCTGCGCCCTATTTATATGCAGGACAGGGATGCAACAGCTAAGGAAGCTGTTGAAAAGATGAAAGTGCCGGTAAACTTTAAAAATTTTACAACAGATGATGGATTTATTTCTGTAAAAATGCCCGGCCCTTTCTACAGAATGCCCCAAACATACAGAACCATTAGCGATAACTGGCAATACGCCGACATGGATAACGGCGCTTATTATATGCTTACGCGGGTGAAAACGCATGCAGGATTACTCAATCAAAATGTGAACACCGTTTTACAAAAAACAGACAGCCTCTTATATGAAAATATTCCTGGCCGTATTATCAGCAAAAAAACAATAAAGAAAGATGGTGTAAGCGGGTTTGATATAGTAAACAGAACAAGAAGGGGCGATCTGCAACGTTACAATATTCTCGTAACGCCATTTGAAATACTCATTTTTAAAATGAGCGGCATCAATGATTATGCAGGCGGCACAGAGGCTGATACTTTTTTCAATTCAATTCATTTTAACCAACCTTCAGCTTCACAACCGGCTTTTGCATCAACACAAGCAGGTTTTCATATAAATTTTCCGCAATTCCCGCACATAAATAAAAACAGTTATGATGCAGACAATATAGATGCATGGCAATTTGAAGCCAATGACAGTACAACGGGAAATGCCTATGCTGTTTATAAAAAAACCGTTACCAATTTAAACTTTATGGAAGAAGACACTTTTGATCTCAGTCTCGTAGAGTTAAGCTTAAAATCTTCCGATATAATTGATAAAGAACTTTCAAGAAACTTTACAAAAGTGGAAGGCTTTGATGCGTTGAAAATGCAGTTCGCCTGCAAAAATGGTAATTATATTAATGCAGAAGCTGTTTTAAAAGGCCCGGATTATTACCTCGTTATTCAAACAAGCCGCAAAAAAAATACTATTGATGCCGCTTTTTTTAATTCGTTTGGCTTTGATAATTATCAATACAATACATCAACAACCTACACAGACACTTTGCTTGATTTTACAGTACAAACGCCTGTAAAACCCTTGCTAGATTCATCGCTTGTTAATTTAATGTACAGTATGCTGCACGATGCAAGCCTTTTAGCTAAAATGCAGGGCGAAAGTTATTGGCCAAAAAACAAATATGCTATGTTTAAAAGCGATTCAACAGGCGAATCTGTTTTGGTAAGCATGTATGAATATCCAAAATATTACCATGTAAAAGATTCTGCAACATATTGGAACAAACAATTAAAACCAGGCAATGATGATGATACTTACCTGTATAAAAAAACTGCATTTACAGCCAATGCATGCCAGGGTTATAAATTATACTGGCGTGACACCAATACAGTAAGACAAATAATTAACTACAAAATTTTAAGCAATAACAGGCTGTATAATCTTTATACCATCACTGATACAACAGGCGTTGAAAGCAGCTTTATAAAAAATTTCTTTTCAACCTTTACAGTAATTAATAAAGACACGGCTTCCATTTATACAGATAAAACAAATTTATTTTTTGAAGACTTGTACAGCAAGGATTCACTTACAAAAGCACTTGCAAGAAACGCTATTTCTAATGTTTATTATGGCGCCGGCAATATTGACAAGGTTGTAAACTTCATCAATAACCTTAATTACGGCGAGGAAGATTATTTTGAAATGAAGCAAAAATTCATTGCTGAATTAGGCTATATAAATGATTCATGCTGCAAAAACAAAATTGTGCATGCGCTTGAAGATATTTATACAAGCACCGCCGATACAGCTTATTTCCAGAATGCAGTATTGAAAGCGCTACAGCATATTCAAACAGATTCTTCATATGCTACATTAAAAAAGCTGTTGCTGCAGGATCCGCCGTTGTTTGATGATTATGATGCATATGGAGATTTCTTCGAAAATTTTGAAGATTCGCTGCAGCTTACACGAACATTGTTCCCGGAAATATTGCAGCTAACAACCATTGAAGATTATAAAGAACCGGTTATTGCATTACTATCCGAATTGCTTGACAGCGGTTATATAAAGGCTAATGATTATAAAGATTACTTCAGCAAAATATATTTTGATGCAAAAATTGAAATGAAAAAACTGCAGAATGCTGAAGAAAAATTACTTGAACAGCAATCTCAGCAAAATTATGATGACGATGACAGTGTAATAAAAAACCGCTATTCTAAAGATGATTATGAAACAAACGATATAAATGAATACGCTGCCTTGCTATTACCTTTTTACGATACAATACCGGCCCTGCCAAAGTTTTTCAACCGGCTGCTACAATCGAGGGATACACCAGTTCAACTGGAAACGGCGGTATTGCTAATTAAAAACAATAAGCCTGTGCCGGATAGCATATTGATGAACATTGCGGCAAAAGACAATTACCGCAGCGATTTATTTAAGGCGCTTGATGACATTAACCGCATTGACATATTTCCATCAAAATATAAACAGCAGGATTTAATGGCACGCTCCTTATTAACCGGCGATACAGAAAAAATAAAATTATTTGACATAAAGCCCGAAGGCAAAACGCTTGCAAATATTAATGGCAAGAAAGGCTATGTTTATTTCTTTAAATACAAGCTGCAAAAAGATGATGACTGGGAAATTGCCTTAAGCGGCCCGCAGCCGGAAAATACGCATATGGTAAACACAGATGATGCATTAACTTCTTTAACCAATGAAAAAATTATTACCGGCAAACCGCTTGCAGAACAGTTCAGCGAGCAGTTATCAAGGCTACTGTTATTACAACATAAAAGCGCCAGGCATTTTTATGAAAACAATAAAAACATGTATGGCAATTTTGATGATTATTAATATAGTGAGGCGGCTTCAGTAAGCCGCCATTATTTTATATGCTGCAGATAAATTTTCCTGTACACAATTTCCGCATAAAAAAAGAAAAAAACAGGCACACTATTTTTGACGAAGTGCGCCGCCGCTGGGTGGCATTAACACCCGAAGAATGGGTACGCCAGAATTTCCTGCAATATTTAATACAGGTAAAAAATTATCCGGCATCGCTTATTTCTGTTGAAAAAATTATCAGGGTAGGTGATCTTTCAAAACGCTACGACATTGTTGTGTATAAAAACAACCTGCCCTGGTTAATTGTAGAATGCAAGGAAAGCAATACGCCGCTTGATGTAAAAGTTATTGAGCAGGTAATACGATATAATATGGCGCTTGCTATTAAGTATTTTGTTATTACAAATGGCAACGAAAGTTTTTGTTATGAGATTTCCGGCGATTCTTTCCGGGAGCTGGCTGCTTTACCGCAACTCCAATAAAAAGCCGGCAGAAGCATGCCTTTATTCAATTCAATTTTAATTTTACAGGCAACAATTAACGCGTTATTAAACTTTTCTTTCGCAGTATTTTTTATTAAATTCGTAGAGTATGAACGAAGTGCAGGCAACCGTACAGGCAGTGAAAATGCCTAAGTACAATCTTACAGACGAGCAGGAGAAGAAATTAATTTTAAGACAATATCGTGCTTTATTAAAAACATTACGCAGCAAGCTTAAAAAAGGCGATAAGGAAATGGTGCGCCGTGCTTTTGAAATTGCAGCAGAGGCCCATAAAACCATGCGCCGCAAAAGCGGTGAGCCTTACATACTTCATCCTATTGCCGTTGCCATGATTTGCGTGGAAGAAATAGGGCTTGGTGTGCGCTCTACCATTTGTTCACTGCTGCACGATACCGTTGAAGACACCGATATTACCATTGAATATATTGAAAAGGAATTTGGCTCTGAAATAGCGCGTATAGTGGACGGGCTTACCAAGATATCCAATGTAATGGATACCAATACAAGCCAGCAGGCAGAAAATTTTAAAAAGATATTACTTACACTCACAGATGATCCGCGGGTAATATTAATAAAGCTTGCAGACCGTTTGCATAATATGCGCACGCTGGATTATATGAAGCGTGAAAAACAGTTGAAGATAGCCAGTGAAACTATATGGGTTTATGCGCCGCTTGCACACAGGATGGGCTTGTATAATATCAAAACGGAGATGGAAGACCTCTCCATGAAATACCTTGAACCTGAAGCTTACCGCGAAATTGCCCAAAGGCTTTCTGAAACAAAAAGGGAACGCAGCCGTTACATAAACGAATTTATCAAGCCTTTAAAAGAAAAGCTGAAAAGGGCAGGTTTCACTTTTGATATTTATGGCAGGCCCAAAAGCATTCATTCCATCTGGAATAAAATGAAAAAGAAAGGCGTTGATTTTGATGAAGTGTATGATTTGTTTGCCATACGCATTATCGTTTACGCATCACCAGAAAAAGAAAAAGAAGAATGCTGGAAGGTATATTCAATGATAACCGATGAATACCTGCCTTCACCCGAACGGCTGCGCGACTGGATAAGTAATCCAAAAAATAATGGTTATGAAGCCCTGCATACAACCGTTATGGGCCCACAGGGCAAATGGGTTGAAGTGCAGATACGCACCAACCGCATGAATGAAATTGCAGAAAAAGGCCTTGCCGCTCATTATAAATATAAAGAAGGTAGCAGCGAAGAAGACCGTTTTGATAAATGGTTTTCACAGATACGGGAAATGATCAGCAACCAGGATACAGACAGCGTTGATTTTTTACAGGATTTTAAAACGAGTTTTCTTGCCGAAGAGATTTATGTTTTTACACCAAAAGGCGATGTGAAAATGTTGCCGGTAAACAGCACCGCGCTTGATTTTGCCTTTGCCATCCACTCCGCCGTGGGTAGCCGTTGTATTGGCGCCAAAGTAAATCATAAGCTCGTGCCCATAAGCCATAAACTGCGCAGCGGCGATCAGGTTGAGATTATTACCAGTAATAAACAAAAGCCTAATGAAGACTGGCTGAAGTTTGTGGTAACAGCAAAAGCAAGGGCAAAAATTAAAGATTCGCTTAAAGAGGAAAAAAGAAAAATTGCTGAAGATGGAAAACAAATGCTGCAGCGTAAGCTTGAAAATAAAGGCACAACATTTAGCCAGCATAATATTGACGAACTGGTAAATTTCTATAAAGTTCCTTCGCAGCTTGACTTGTTCTATAATATAGCCACGAAGCATACCGATCTTAAAGAACTAAAAGATTTTACAGTTAACGGGGGCAAACTTGAACTGCCCAAACCGCAAAAAATAATTACCGAAATAAAGGTTCCTGAAACAGATACAAAACCGCAGCACAAAAAAGATTCAGAGCTTATTATTTTTGGTGAAAGCAGCGATAAGATAAAATATTCTCTTGCTAAATGCTGCTCCCCTATTCCCGGCGATGATGTATTTGGTTTTGTAAGTACAGGCAAAGGCCTCATTATACACCGAACGAATTGTCCGAATGCAGCAAGGCTTATGGCAAATTATGCACCGCGTATTGTAAAAACAAAATGGGCTAAAAACAAGGAGATTTCTTTCTTAACCGGGTTAAAAATCATTGGTATTGATGATGTGGGCGTTATTAATAAAATAACCAATGTTGTAAGCGGCGAATTGCGTATTAATATTGCAGCGCTCACAATTGAATCGGGTGAAGGCATGTTTGAAGGCACCATTAAAATTTTTGTGCACGACAAAGAAGAGCTTGATGAGCTCGTAAACCGTTTAAAACATTTGAAAGGTATTTATGAGGTAGAAAGGCTGGACACAGAAGACGCTACGCTTTCTTAGGCACTTTAATTTTTGTTTTGGGCGGAACAACAGCGCCTGGTACTTTCTTCTCCCCTCCTGTATTTATGGATGACGGCCTGGCTGATGTTTTTTTATTTGTGAAATAACTGTAGGCACCTTTTATTAAAGCCATAATGCCTAATTTTTTTGCAGAGCCAACAATATTCTTTTTAAAGCTGAACCCTCTTGAAAAAGGATTGGCAAACATGCTAACACCGTTCAATAACAATTTCCATGTTCCGTTGGCAATCATTTTATTAATAAAGGAGGGCAGCAAGTTATCTGCTGCAGATTTTATGGCATGTTGCGGCAAGCGGCGCAGGCGTTCCTCAAGCTCATCTTCATCTTTTTTTACGCTTATTTTCAAAAATTCTATCTCTTCCCTCAGTTCTTTAATTGTATTGATTTCAGAAAGGTCGTAAGCGCCGTTTACCACAACAATTTTTGAAGCCATATTAATCTTTTTTATAGATGAGTTTAACGAATTTGTCAACGAAGGAATTACGTATAATCTTTCTTAAAAAGAATATAACAAACAAAAACACAAGCAGGTAAAACAGGGCAACTAAACCAAAGCCCGTGGCTAAACTTCCGGTTAATGTTGCGAGCCAGTAAGCCGCAGCTATGCTCGCAAATATCAGCACGAACAATACTAATATGGTAATTATGATTGCTGTAATGATTGTTGACGCTACATGGGAAACTTTATCTGCCGCCTGCAGTTTCAACAATAAAATCCGTCGCTGTATATACTCATTCAGTTTTTGCCTGGTTTCCTGAAAGTAATTTGCTTCTTCCTTCATTATAATTATTTTAATTGGTTGCAGCCGTGCAAACTTAACCCGCAATATCTTTTGCTTTGCCTTCCATATCCTTTAAAAAAGATTTTCCTTTCTTGATAAAGTCTTTCACCTGGTCTTCATACTCAGAATATTTACTTTTTAGCTTATCGCCTGCATCGCTTGCAGCATCACTTACGTCGGCTAACAATTCTTTTCCCTTATCACTGTTGATAAATAAAGCAATAGCAACGCCCGCTGCTACGCCAAGCATAATACCGCCTAAAAATTTTTGTCCGTTAGTCATAATTGTAGATTTAATTGGATGAATATTTGTTTATCATTAAATACCAAAAAAATTTATTTTCATTATATGGAGAACTCTTTCAGCAAACAGGTTAACAGGTATATTTTCCTTGCCATCATCTTAATATTCGCCTTTTTCCTGTTTGCCAGTTTGCGGCAGTTCTTCCCCGCATTTCTGGGGGCCATCACATTTTACATTTTAAGTAAGTCGTTCGTGGCATGGCTTGTAAAGAAGAAAGAATGGAATAAAAGCATGGCAGCCATTCTAATTATTATTCTTTCGTTCTTTGTAATCCTGTTACCCGTAGCCACCCTTATCAGTTTGCTTTACAACAAGATTAGTGCCGTGTTAGCTAATCCTGATGTAATTACAAACTCCATAAAACAAGCCGATAATGTTATACAACAAAAATACCACATCAGTGTAATATCCGGAGAAACGCTGGCAACCATCAGAACGAAAGCCTCGGACCTTTTATCCATAATATTAAATAAAAGCCTTGGCTTTGTTTCAACCATATTGATGATGTATTTCTTTTTATACTTCATGATCATAAACACCAGCAGGTTTGAAGCAGCGCTTATCTTATATCTTCCTTTTAAAAAAGATAAAATAAAATTGTTCGGCGATGAGCTGGTGCATCAAACATTCAGTAATGCCATTGGCATACCCGCTATTGCAGTGGCGCAGGGCCTCGCCGGGTTTTTAGCTTATTGGATCATTGGCCTGCAGGAACCTGGTTTTTGGGGAGTTGTAACCGCATTTACATCTTTTATACCGGTAGTGGGCACCGGTATTGCATGGGCGCCTATTGCTGTTTACATGTTTGTTCTCGGTCATTACTGGCAGGGCATTTTCATGATATTTTATGGCGCCCTTATTATGGGCGTGCTCGATAACGTTATCCGTTTTATACTGGCGAAAAAAATGGCAGATGTGCATCCTATTATTACCGTGCTTGGCGTAATACTCGGCCTGCAGTATTTTGGCATACTCGGCCTTATTTTTGGGCCCTTGCTTATCTCCTATTTCTTCATCCTCCTGAAAATATATTATGTGGAATATCAAAAACCCATAGCAAAACAATTAAGAAAACGGCAGATAATGCCCGCATATATGCAGCCATTAATAGGGTTCACCAAGTTTAAAAGCAAACCAGCCGCAAAATCCAAAAAAAATGTTGCAGGCTAAGGTTCTATATTAATTGAAAACATTATCATGCGGGAGCTAAGCCTACCCAGCACATTGGAATATTTAAGATCGGGATCGCGGTCGTGAATATTGGTGAGGCCGTTATGTATCTTTATTTCCGGAGAAATAGTTACGAAGTTTAGAAAGAAGTTGAAGCCAACGCCCGCTTCAATGGCGTAATCATTTTTTTTAAGTTTGATGAGGTCTTCCGCATTGCGCTCGTTCGAGTTGCTGGCTAGATCGGCATCATACGTAAGCCCGCCAATCATATACACACGAAAATTGTCAATGCGGTCTGAATTAAATTTTACCTGGAGCGGAAAAGTGAACAAGGTGGATGTTAGGGTCTTTTTAGCTATTGTTTGCTCCAGCGCATTTGGATATTTAACGGAGTAAGTAAATACCCTGGCGCCGCCAATGGCCAGTTGCGGTGCAACCCTCAGTTCAAAACGGTTATTTAATTTCAATGTGGCCAGTAACCCTGCAGAAAAGCCGCCGCTTGAACCCGGGTCAACGGAAAGTACACTGTCGTATTGAAGAAAGCGGGGATCCTTCTCTGTATGAAGCCCCATATTGGCATAGCCAAAAGTAAGTCCGAAATAATAAGGCAGGTTATCGTGATCCGGCCGCTTAAGTTCGTGCTGCGCTTTTGAAGAGATAGTTATAAGAAGCAGGCACACAACAACTATTTGCTTCCGCAGTAAATACAGCATATTCCCAAACTAAGCGATTTATAATACGTTTTTTTGAAACCCGCTCTATTCATAATTGCCGCAAAATTTTCCCTGTCAGGAAACGCCTGTACTGAATTATTAAGATAGGCATAAGCTTCTTTGTTCTTTGCAAACATTTTTCCAAAACCCGGCGCCACAATGCGCATATATATATTATAAATGCCTTTAAACATAAATGCCCTGGGTTTTGAAAATTCAAGTATCGAAACTTTACCACCGGGTTTCAACACACGCAGCATTTCAGCAAGGCCTTTTTCAAGGTTTTCAAAATTGCGTACACCAAATGCAACGGTTATTGCATCAAACGAGGAATCGGCATAGTTTATTGTTTCGCTGTCGCCAATATGTAATTCAATTTCATCTTCAAGCTGAAGGTCTTGGATTTTTTTCCGGCCAAGTTCAAGCATGCCTTCGGAAATATCAATACCGGTAATTTTTTCGGGCTTAAGCATTTTATATGCGGTAATGGCAACATCCGCTGTTCCCGTGGCAACATCCAGCATTGTTCGCGGATGAATTTCCTTTAATTCAGCGATTGCTTTCTTCCGCCAGCTTTTATCAATACCAATGCTTAAAAAACGGTTCAAAAAATCGTAGCGTCCCGCAATTGAATTAAACATTTCTGCCACCTGCTTTTTTTTGGCAGCATCACTTTTTTCATCAGGCACAATTTTATCGTGCGCATACATAGCCATGCCGCGAAGATAGCGGGGAAAGGGAAAATTGTAATGGATTTAGGGATGACACAAATTTATCGGTTGCCCACTTTGATATTTATGCTTCCGCTGTGCGCCGAATACTCCGGGGCATACATACACTGAACACTTGCCATACCGCCAGAAAAAACACCGGTATGTGTAACATAAACCTCGTATTCTACAATATGAGTTCCTTTGGAAAGGTGGTCGATAAAGAAATTAGAAGATGCATCTTTTGTTGATTCGTAATAACCAAAACCATCCTGCCGCTTATACCCGCTCAAAACATTCACCGGCTCCATCGAAGCTGCACGAAGGTCTTTCAGATAAACATAATCCATATCGCGGTCTGTTTTTAAGGCAAGTCTAATAATAATCTTATCACCGGTTTTCAACGTATCTTTTTCGCTAATGGCATGTAATATTTTGCCTTTATCGGAACTTTTTTCCATGAATAATTTTTTACTGACGGAAAGCGGCGATGTTGCCGCTGTTACTTTATCCATATCGTCAAAATACTGCCAGTAAACAGCGCCGTAAGACGATGGATAATTATTGTTTTTTGCAACGGGGTTTGAAACAGATACTTCAATATTACCCATTGCCGGCCGTATATTTTTTCCAGCAATGCGGTGTTTTATATAACCGCTGCCGCTTTGCTGCATTTCATTAACCGTGCTAACAACCGAATCATCCAGTTTAATACTCACAGCAAGATTTTGTGCATTGATATTATTGCCTGATAACAAAACATAACAGGCATCTGCAGTAGCTTTTGTAGTTTCCCAATTGTTCGCCTGTTTATTAAGCATAAGCCATCTGCGCATAGCATGGATGCCGGTATCGCCTGGCGTAATCTCTTCAAAAGCATTTATTAAAAGCGACTGCTCTTCCAGCGGGCTTTGATACCAGTAGTAACCGCTGGAGTTATTTTTCCAGTACATGCCTCTTTCCATATCGTTCACCGCATTTTCTTTGAGCGATTTAATTATATCAAGCTGAGGGCTTTTAAATTTTGATAGAGGTTTTATTACAGGAACCAACCGATTTAAAGCCAGTGCGATCATGCCTTGCAGATAAGGTGGTTGCTTCATCCAGTATTGTTCAGCTTGCTTTATATAGAAACCCAATGTTTCCGCAGGAAATGATTTTTGCTGCACTTTCCCAAAAAAGCTGCGCATATACCAGTATTGGATCATCAATGGCGTTAATTGTTCTTTTGTAAGATCTGCCTTGCGCTTTACAAGTGCTGCATATTCTTTTTCAGCTTCTTTATCGGCATATAACAATGCTCTATTTGTTATCTCGTTCAACATGTTTTGTTGCGATGCAGGAATAGCATTCAGCTTCTCCAGTTTGCCGATACCTGTTAGAATATATTGCGTTATATACCTGTCACCATTACCGCCACTAAACCAAGCAAAAGCACCGTTGCTTTGCTGCATTTGCTTTAATTGCTGCAATACATTTTCCATGCTGCTGTTCATTTTCGCAGTGTCAAATAATAACGCAATATTTCTTTTTTGCTGCTGTTCACCTTCTGCATTCGAAATCCAGGGTGTTTCGTTCAGCAGGATTTGTTTCAACTCAGGATTTGTTTCAAGGGTGCTTTGCATTGCCATTGTATCCTGCCTCCATTTATTAAATACATTCTTAACAGAAGGATTTTGTGCAACAATATATGCGCCCAAAGCATTGGCATAAAAACGGTTGAAAGTTTGTTCCGCACATTCATACGGAAACTGCATGAGATAAGGCAATGATCGGACAACATACCAAACAGGGTTTGGCGTATATTCCACAGTAAGGCTTTCGTTAGTAAAAGTTGAGGAGTTATTGTTAAGCAGCTTTTCAAATTTGAATGTTTTCGATCCTTCGCCGGGCATGTATAAAGGAAGCGTTTCCGTAACCAGCAACCTGTTTGAAAGCACCGGTAATATCCTTTCTTCACCATCGCTGTACCGGCCCGACTGCGCTATAATTTTTACGATAAGCGGGTGCGTAAAATCATGTGGAATATTAACGGGGAAATTTATAACCGTGCTTTTACCTTGCCCTGCATTAAAGTTTTGTGCAACGATGTTTATTTTGAAAACATCATTTAACGGCTCATTGCTAATGGCATCAAGCAATTGCAGCCTTGCTTTGCCGGTTAATACGCTGTCACTAAGGTTGGTGAGCTTTGCAGTTATATCAATCGTATCCCCCTGCCTTAAAAAACGTGGCAGGCCGGGTTGCACCATCAATGTTTTTTGGGTGATGATGTTCTGCCATTTTAGATCGAAGGCTGCATCTTTTGTATGCGCCAGGCTCATCCATTTCCACGTGGTTAAAGCTTCCGGCATAGTAAAACTGAAACTATAATTCCCGGTACTGTCTGCATGCAATTGCGGGTGGAAGAAAGCCGTTTCATTAAAGTTTTTTCTTATTTGCACCTGTGGCGCTTCTTCCTTTTTTCCATTACGCAAAGTGAATCCTTTTGTAGTGATAACGATTGCGCCATTAGCTGCTTTTGCGCCATACAAAGTTGTTGCTTCGCTGCCTTTGAGCACAATGATATTATCAATATCCCCTGCATTGATATCTTCTGCAGATTTGTCACTGATTACACCATCAATAATTAAGAGAGCTTTTTCATCCAGGCTTGATATGCCCCTGATTTGAATTGATGTGGCAGCGCCTGTTACATTCGTCTTTTTTTGTACCCCATAACCAATTACAACAACTTTATCAAGACTACCTCTCGCCGCCAACCGTCTTGCCGTCAACTCAGGCACAGATGTAAATTCCTTATCGTAATCTCCAGTCTTGATCTTTCTGCCAGAATGTTTTGTAGTTTGTAGTTTAATAATTCGCTGAAAGTTGTAGATATCCCAAAACGTGGTTGCTGATTGTGCTATATGATCCTGTGTTTTTAATGGCAGGCTATTGTTATTATTGGCATAATTCTCGGCTGAATTTTTTAAATACATTAAACTGCCCCTCCAATCATTGCTTACATAACTGTTTGTATTAAGATAAGGCAAAGCCCATTCATGCTTTTTAAACTGGTCAAGGGATGCATCGTACATACTTGTTAATAATTCTGCATCTGCTTTTGTACCATCATTATTAGCAACCTGCACCGTCCAGGCTTCTTTGCTGCCCGGTTCTGTTTTATTCCTAAAACTTGAATAGGTTATATTCAGCTTCTTTACTTCATTGGCGATATACACCTGCATACCGCCGGTATAAAAACGGTTATGTTTTATAAAGGCATAGTATAACCCAATATCACCATGATCGCTGGGCTGTATAGCGTATTCAATTTGTTTTTTATTATTGTTAAGATTTATATACTGAAATGAACCCGCCACATTTTTATTACCCCTGCTGAGCTTTTTAATCACAAACACATCAGCTTCGTTTGTGCCAAGCAGCAATTGTGCTTTATCACCGAGAGCCCCTGTATTACTTATATTCTGAGAGAAATTTGTTTGCGGCGAAGGCAGGCCCGCAGCATTCATATCATACAACTGAATATAACAAACATCTTTAATGGTATCGCCATATCTATCTTTTGCTGATACTTCAATACAATACCAACCCTGCCGCAATTGTTCAGGCAATTTATAGCTGGAAGTATTGCCTGTGTTGAAAGTATCAGTTACAACAGCATCCAGCTTTGCCCATTCATGATAATCTGCGTCCGCTTTGTATTCATCGTAAGGGAAATATTGCTCAAACGTATTTCTGTCCATTACAAACTGGTCGGGCTGCTGCCATAACCTTTTACGGTATGCTTTTTCAGGCGTTTGCAATGGCTTGATAACAATACCCACATTTGCAGGAATATTTTCATCTGAATTGTTTTTAGTGGTGATGAAAATACTTTTGAAATTATTTACTTCGGCAACAGAAGGAACATTTGCCTGTACCACCATTGATTTATAACCCACCACTACACTGGTTGAGTTTTCCCTCGTATCACCATTGGCATCAGTAGCAGATAATTCAATTTTAAAATTGAATAACGGCTCCGTTTGCTTTTCTATTGATGAATCCGGCTTTGCAACAAAACTTATTTTGAACATGCCGTTTGCATCTGTACTGATACTGCTGTCTGCAATCTGGGTTTCAGATGAATAGGGTATTCTTGTTCGCCAGAACAGGTAGGAATAAGGGAAGTTTGCCGTGCGCTGAATAGTATAACTGATGCGTGCATTGTTTATATTACTGCCGGCATAAGATTTTACAATGCCTGTAACCGTGATTATATCATTAAGACGATAAGAGCCTTTTAATGTATCAAATTCAACATAAAAAGTGGGCTGTTTATACTCCTCCACATTAAATTTAGTTTCGCCATCAAATTCCAAAGTCTCAATTGAAAATTTACCTGTTAAAGCAGTTTGCGGCAATAAAAATTTTCCGGCAAATGAGCCATATTCATTCAGCTTTACAAACATGGAATCAATTTGTTTGTCATTTGCATCATAAAGATCAACTTCTATGCTGTCAGCATAATTATAAAGTTTTTGCTGCTTGGTTTTACTGTCTCTGGTCAATACTATACCCTTATAAAAAACAGTTTGCCCGGGCCTGTAAATACTTCTGTCTGTAAAAAAATAAACCTGCGCATTGTCTTCTTCATATGTTGAATCATCATCTTCCCCGTCATCATTATTATAACTGTTCCGATAAGAATAAACATAATCACCTGTTTCAAGTTTGTCACTTCCTTTTTGCAATACAAGATCAACATTACCATAATTACCAGCGTTGATATTAAATGGTAATGCAAAATGCCCGGTGCTATCAGTGTATAATGTTTTAAATTTTTTATTACGCCATTCTTTGTTCTTTTCATTTTGTACAGAAACAGAGCCGGTAACTTTTACGTTCTCAACAGGCTGCCCTGTTTCCCTGTCAACTACAAAATAATCAAAGCCATTGCGCAGGTAAGCAATATTGGAAACCGTTATTGGCTGCAATGCAAGTTTATCTTTGTAATCGTTGAAATATTTATTATTACTAAACAGGATAGAATAATTGCCAACAGGCAAAGCATCAACCTTTATTTCAACGGTATGCTGCTGGTAGTCGTTTGTTTGCGGCAACGGCTGTATGAACGTTTTTACAGGGGATAATAAGGCCACATCTTTCCACCGGTTATAATGTTTCTTTTTCGCAGCTTTATCTATATCTTTTTGCAAGAGCAAACGTGCATATAATGTATCAATGTTTTTATAATTTACTAACAACCTGAAAGGTGCATTGGCAACATTTACCGATTCTGCCTGTGTATTTAGGCCCGGCTCTTCAATATCACTTAATAAAGACTTCATGGCTTCGTTGCCATAACAGGAATCAGGCATAGCTTTCAATCTTTCTTCTATTAATCTTTTCGCTGAAACATAAGCATATTGCCAAACAGTATCGTAGAAAGGTTTATATGATACGGCTTTATCTGCTTCCAGTTTTGCTAAAGCATACCATGCTTCTGCAGCAGCTTTAGTATTAGCAAAACTGCCTGCTACATCAGATAATGCACTCACATAAAGCGCTTCTTTATTATCAATATTCGCCCTGGCATTTGCCCAGTATATCCTTTCAAGATTTATATCAATAAAAGCTGATGGATCTATATCATTTTTATGAAACCGCATCAGTTCCTGGTATAATCGCAGAGTTTTTAAAATATGAGAAGCGGTATCCTTTGCAACAAAATTATAATGCATAAAATCCTTCGCGTTTGCCAGGGCATGCACATCCGTTAATTCAAAAGTATATGCGGGTCTTGATAAATATGCCAGCCCTGTTTTATAATAATCAAGCGCTTCATGCACAAGCAGATCGTATAACGTGGGCCTTGTGCCGGCCATATTGCCTTTTATTAATAGAGCTTTAATAGCACTGGTATTTGTTTGCCGTAATATTTGTTTGGGCAAAAGGGCTATTTCATACAGGCTATCAATAATCTCTTTGAATTGTGCATTGCTCCATGTGGCGATATCAGCTTCTTTGATATCCGTTTCTTTACGGTCACGGTTCTTCCAGGCATTTTGAGAATAAAAATCTTTTAAGGTATTAGCCAGTATAGCAGATAATATAGCTTGTGAAACCGCATCTCTCGTGGCTTGTAACTCTGCTTTAAGTAAAACAACTTTATTATTTATATCATCATCTTTTGTCTTGTCTTCAAGGCTTAGCCTGTACAGTAAGGCCTTAATAACTTCATCATGCAAACCTTTTATTTTCGCATCGTTATATAAAACATTTACTTTTTCCAAAGCGCTCTTAGGCAGGTCTTTTAAAACTATAAGCGAGTCTATTCCTTCCCATTGCTTTGCATAGCCGCTTACTGTTTGGGCTGATATAACGAAGCTGCAACAAATTATTGCAGTTAGCATTATTAGTTTTCGCATGTAAATAATTCTGTCTTGCATTAAATATATATGAAGATGCAGGCATTAAAAGAAATACATAAACAATATCAAACTATTTAAAATAAAAAAGGCAGCCATACCGGCTGCCCTTACTTTCAAATCAATATTATTACAAACCTTTTAATAATTCATTCGCCTGCCTTACATAATCATCATTTTTTGCAGTAGTGGCCAGCTCAATGGTTTTTTCTGCACTGGCTTTGGCGCCGGTTTTATCGCCAAGCTCCTTTTGAATACGCGCTTTCAGCATATACATATAGAATGCATCTTTATTGGTTTCGATAGCGTGATTCACATTCTCCAACGCCTTTGCATAATCCTTATCATACTCATAATAAAAACTGGCTGCCTGCCAATAAGGTTTTTTATCGGTTTTTAAAGCAGCTTCAATACCGGCCCTTGCTTTGTCTTTAAAGTTTGTTGTAATGGGAATTACTACGATTGTGTTGCCCCAAAGCAAAGCAAGATCGCAGCTTTCGGCTTTAATGTTCAGAAATTCTATTGTAAATGTTTCAACATTAAGATCGGTACTGTTTTCGGCAGGCACTTTAAAACGTGCCACATCATCGCTTTCTTTATAGCCGTCCGTACCTGAATTATTGTAGCCCTTGTTTAATATAATTTCCCATTCGTTTGCACCGGGAATTGTATAAAGTGCATACGAACCTGTATCAATATTTTTTCCACCAAAGGTTACCTTATCTGTAAAGCTTAACTGTGTAGCAGCATTAGCACCGGTACGCCATAATTTGCCGAGCGGTGCGAGGTCGCTGTTTTCGGCAAACAGTGTTCTTTCTTTGATAGATGGCCTTGAATATACCAGCGTTATTTTGCCAACGCCAAAATTCTGGATAACAGTTGCCGTGGGACTTAATTGCGGCAATGGCACTTGTGCAAATAAAAAGTTACATGCTAAAAGCATTAATGGCAGCAGGATTTTTTTCATACGATTACAATTGTTTGCTGCAAGATAAAGGCTTTTTTTTAACGCCATTTACTGCATTGAAAATATATAGGAAACCGTTAAGAGATTTCAAGGGATTACCTGATATTCAAAAACGCTGCATGCATTTTTATTATGTGCATTAATAATTGAAAACGGTTTATAAGTTGGCGTTTCATAATCTCGGCTTACGTCCTACATTTGCGTGCAATTAGTTGTTATCTAACTAATTCGATTGCTAACAACATCACTTATTCTGACAAAAATTGCTCACATTTAAATTTCTGACACATGAAAAAGTTTAGCTCCAACCAATTTCGTTTATGCTTTCCCTTCATCTTTTGCGCTGCTGTACTCAAACAATAGCCAAAGCTGTTAAATAGGGCTTTTTATTTATGCTGATAACTACTTGCTATATGTAGTTATTGTTGGCCTTTCCTGCAAGCAACCAGCATCGGGATACTCACCCAATGTATAGTTGTTATTATTTATTGTTGAATAATAGCAGCGCCAGGCCGCTATTGAAGGCTTCGCTTACCATGTTATTCAAAATTTTTTGCTAATCATTTTTATTCATTTCAAAAACCTTGTTCATGAAAAAAATCCCTCAGATCAGAGCAGGCCTTATAACCTGCCTGCTTTTCTGTTTTTACATGGCTACGGGCCAAACAAAAACCGTAACAGGCCATGTTACCGACAGCGCACAAAACGGGCTGCCGAATGTTACTGTAAAAGTTAAAAACCAATCCGGCGGCACCACAACAGATGCGTCGGGCAACTTTTCGATTAATGTGCCCGCATCAAACGCCGTGCTTGTGTTTAATTATGTAGGAATGAAAGCGCAGGAAGTTACCGTAGGAGATCAATCAAGTATAAACGTAACACTGTTGCCGGATAACGACAATTCCACATTAAATGAAGTAGTAGTAATTGGTTATGGCACGGTAAAAAAATCTGACCTTACCGGCGCGGTAGCCACCGTTAAGGGCGACCGGTTAATGGACAGGCCTGTGCCCAATGTGACGCAGGCATTGCAGGGTAAAGTAGCGGGTGTGGATGTAAGCGTTAACAGCAATGCGCCCGGCGCCGGCGCCAAAGTGCGTGTGCGTGGTATTGGTTCTATTAACTCTAATATAGATCCGCTGTATGTGGTGGATGGAGTAATTGGCGTTGATCCCAATTCTATTAATCCAAACGATGTTGCTTCGCTTGAAGTATTGAAAGATGCATCTTCCACTGCCATATTCGGGGCACGCGGTGCTAACGGCGTTATCATAATTACCACCAAACGCGGAAGAAAAGGCGGCACCATCGTTTCGTATGATGGTAATGTTAACATGGTTGATTTATACAGGCATTTAAAAACGCTTAACGCCGATGAGTTTGTGCAGGTATATAACCAGGCTTATGCCAATGGCTCAAAATGGGACCCGGATGGCGCCGTGCAAACACCGCCAAAAGCATTGAACCATGAAAACTTTCCTCTGCTGTTCGATGCCAATGACAAACCATTGTATAATACCAACTGGGAAAAAGAAACATACAAACCGGCTTTCTCACAAAGCCACCAGCTTAATTTCCAGGGCGGCAGTGATAAATCCATATACAGTTTATCATTAGGTTATCTTGATCAGAATGGCCTGATGGTAGAATCCTGGTTTAAGCGTTATTCTGCAAGGTTTACGCTTGATAACGATGTAAACAACTGGCTGAAAGTAGGCGGTAATCTCAACATTATTAAAAGCAGGCAGCGCATGGTTTCCGATGCCAACGGTGCTTTAAATGTGCCGAGAATGGTTACGGAAGAAGTACCGATTGTGCCGGTAAAATATCCCGATGGCACATGGGCAGGCAACAATGATATAGCAGGCCTTGAAGGTGGGCCTAACCCGGTGAATATTGCCACTAACAGGTACTCGCTTAATAATAATATGCAGATGCTGGGTGATGTTTACCTGCTGTTTCATATTACAAAAGACCTTGATTTTAAAACAGACTATGGTTATAATGTAAACTCACAGAAGAATAATTTCTATTCTTCACAGGAACTGGCGCACCTTTCACAAGACCAGGGCGGTGTAGCCAACATTAATGGCTATACTAATACTTACTGGCAGTCTGAAAACTATCTTACCTATAACAAAACTTTTAATGGTAACCAGAAATTGACAGCCTTGCTCGGTATGTCATTCCAGCAATACAATAATGAAAGGGTTCGTTCAGAAACGCAAAACTTTATTGATGATATTTTCCAATGGCATTACCAGCAGGCAGGTTCTGTAAGAACTGCTAATGAATCGCAGGATTATCAATGGTCGATGAATTCTTACTTTGCCCGTGCTACGTATGATATAAGCGGCAAATATTTCTTTACCGCAACAGGTAGGTATGATGGCTCTTCAAAATTTGGTAAGAATAATAAATATGCATTCTTTCCATCTGTTGGTGCAGCCTGGCGTTTAAGCGAGGAAGATTTTATGAAGAATAATACTTCCATCTCTAATTTGAAGCTGCGTGCAAGCTATGGTGTATCAGGTAACCAGGAAATTGGCCAGTATCTTTCAATTGCTCAGATTCAGCCAAGCTCCACGGTATTGAACGGCGCATCACAGTCAACTTTATTACCAAGCTATATCGGCAATCCTGATTTGAAATGGGAAAAATCGGTACAGTTTGATGCAGGGCTTGAGTTAGGGCTTTTCTCAAACCGCATTAATCTTGATCTTGATTTCTACACACGTGACACGAAAGACCTGTTGCTGCAACAACCCATTCCATGGTCTGCCGGTTTTGTTAACGCATACGTGTACAGGAATGTTGGATCAGTAAGGAATACAGGCCTTGAAGTAAATCTTACCACACAAAACATTCAAAACAAAAACTTTACATGGACAACCAATTTCATTTTTGCTACCAACAGAAATAAGGTGCTTAAATTAAATGATGGCAATGCAGATATTTTCCCCGGGCCTAATTTCCTCGGCCAAAACTTTGTTATCCGTGTGGGCGAACCAATTGGTTCTTTTTATGGTATGACAAGGCTTGGAACATATAGTGATAAAGAAGCTGATGAAGCTGCTGCGCATGGCTTAAAAGTGGGTGACAGGAAATATATTTATAATGAGGATGGCAGCAACTATTACAGCATTATAGGTCAGGCTTATCCTAAATGGACTGGCACATTCAGCAGTAGCATGAGTTATAAAAACTGGGATTTTACATTTGACATCCGCTTTGTACAGGGTGTAAACACTGCAGCCAACTTCAAGCATTCGAGTGAAGACAGGCAAACCATTGCCAACAGTCTTGCCACTGTATTAGATGCATGGACACCGGATAATCAAAACACCATGGTATCGCAGGTGCGCAACTATAAATATGCACAGGATTCTCATTTTGATACATGGTGGGTTGAAGATGGTTCATTTATACGCGGTCAGAATTTTGTACTCGGTTATACAGTGCCAACATCTCAAACAGCCAGGACAAAAATTCAGAAGCTTCGTTTTTATGCCAGCGTGCAGAACCTGTTCATCATTACAAAATATACCGGTTACGATCCTGAAGTGGATACATTCAATTCCGGGTATGGGGCAAATGGTTCTTTCTCTCAGAACTTAGACTTCTTCGCCTATCCACGTCCCCGCACATGGAACCTCGGCGTATCATTGGTGTTTTAATGATGCTTAAACAGTATAATAAAAATTATCAATCTTAATGATTAAATACTTTAAAATGAAATCAACAAAATATACGCTGGTGGCAATAGCGATATTGTTTACCTGCTCCTGTACCAAATTCCTGGAAGAGGATCCGACGAATTTTTTAACGCCGGAATCTAATCTCTCCAGTGTAAAAGTGGCCCGCGCATTTGCCGATGGCGCTTATCAAAACCTGCAGCCTGCCATGCTTGGCGGCCAGCCTTCTTCTTATGGCGGCAATACATGGAACCTGATGGAATTTATGACCGGCAAGTCGCTAAGCGATCTTGGTCAAACAGGTTTTGTAACATTTCAAAATTTGTCTTATACTTCTACTTCATTCTATTTTGATACATGGTGGCAATATTTATACAGGGGCATTGGCGCCTGCAATCTTGCCCTCCAAAAAATACCGGATATTAATGCAAGTGGTTTAAGTGATGCAGACAAAACCAATATGCTGGCGGAAGTACATACATTACGCGCCTTGTATTATTTCTATCTTGCCAGAATGTACGGGGCAGTACCAAGTATAACAGCATTAGCAACAGGCCCTGATAGTTTAAAAATACCAAGAACGCCGGCAAAGGACATCTATGACAATATCATTATTCCCGATCTTTTAACGGCAGAACAATCAACGCTTGCCTGGCAGGATAACACAGGGCGCGTGTCTATGGGTGCCGTAAAATCTATACTGGCAGATGTGTATTTAACATATGCCGGTGCAGCCATTAATGGCGGCGATCAATACTATGCAGAATCAGCAAAACGCTCACTCGATGTAATTAAAAACGGTGGTTATTCTTTATTCCCGGAATATACGGATATGATAAATCCGGCTAACAAAAACAAAGGCGAATTTATCTTCCAGGTGCAGTATGCGGCAAGCGTGCCTTCTACCAATCCGTTAACACCGCTTACTATTCCCAACTATTCAGGCATATCAAATTATTCTGATGAGTATGGCTCCGTTTATCCTACAGATCAGTTTTATAATTCATTTGCTGCAGGCGACAAAAGAGCACAGGAAAGGCAGTTCTTCTATAGTAAGTATAAGAGAAAATCGCCGGCTACTGATACGGTTCAATTTGCGCACCACTACATTTATAAATGGTTCGATTCTGTTGCCGTGGTAAGCACTGTAAAATCTGATCTTAATTACACCTTGTATCGTTTGGCCGATGTAATGCTGATGTATGCAGAAGCTTCCAACCGGGCAGAAGGTGGCCCTAACACAAACGCTATTGCTTATGTAAATGCAATTAGAACAAGGGCAAAACTGGCGCCAATAGGCACTTTGAGTCAAACAGATTTTGAACATGAAGTATGGTTGCAGCGTTATTTTGAATTATGTTTTGAAAATAAAATGTGGTTTGATATGATACGCACCCGCAAAGTGCATAACGACGTCACCGGTAATTGGGATGATTTTATTGGGCATACCACCACTGCCGGCGCTACCTTTGCCGAGAAGCAATTGCTGTTTCCGGTACCTCAGCAGGAAATTGATGTTAACCCCAATTTGTTACCAAACAACCCGGGCTTCTAACTATTTCAAACAGGATTAATTTAATCTTTTTAATTTGGGATGTATTTTTAAACCGCTTCATTTATATGAAGCGGTTTTGTTTTATTCTAACAGCAATAATTATTTATCTTTTGTACATCTTTAAAAATTAAAATGATATGGACAGTAATTATAAAAACGGAACAAAAGCGGTATGGGCAGGCGAAGGCGATATAGAGACAAAAGGCGCTGTTACAACACCCATTGTAAACAGCGTGGCATTTGCTTATGATGACCCGGAAGAATGGTATGATGTTTCAAAAGGCAATAAGCCCGGCTATATTTATAGCCGTAACACCAATCCCACCGTTGCTGCATTAGAAGAAAAAATTCGTGCACTGGAAGAGGCGGAAGCTGCCACATCATTTGCAACAGGCATGGCAGGCATCAGCAATACCTTATTTACTTTTTTAACGGCAGGCAAAAAAGTGGTTTCGATAAAAGATTCCTATGGCGGTACCAGCAAATTGTTTCTTGATTTTTTTCCGAAATATAATGTGAATGTTGAGTTATATGATACAACGGATCACGAGGCATTGGAAACGGCTATTGCTAAAGGCTGCGATGTGGTATACCTTGAAACACCCACCAATCCCACATTAAAAATAATAGATATTGAAAGGTTAAGCAAAGCTGCAAAAGCAGTGGGGGCGGTTGTTTTGGTTGATAACACATTTGCAACACCTATCAATCAAAACCCTTTGCAATTGGGCGCTGATATTGTTATACACAGTGCAACAAAATATTTATGCGGACATTCCGATGCCATGGGCGGATTGATAGCCGGGAAAAAAGAACTCGTGCAAAAAGTATTTCAGTTCAGGGAAATAAATGGCGCAAGCCTCCAGGCCGATCCTGCATATATGATTGCCCGTGGTATGAAAACACTGGAACTAAGAATTGAAAGACAAAATGCATCAGCGCTAAAAATTGCTGAATTTCTTAAAGCAAATGATAAAGTAAGCGATGTATTTTATCCCGGACTTGAAACACATAAAGGCCACGACATAGCCAAAAAACAAATGCGTGGTTTTGGTGGCATGATGAGCTTTGTTTTAAATGGCGGGTGGAATAGTGTACAAAAATTTCTACCGGCACTTAAACTGGTGCACCGCGCCGCCAGCCTTGGTTCTGTAAGCACACTCGCAGGCCCGCCGCGCACAACAAGCCATGTAGAATTAACCGAGGCGCAGCGTAAACAATTAGGCATACCTGAAGGATTGATCCGCTATTCTGTTGGCATTGAAAATGTGGATGATTTGCTGAACGATCTTGATGAAGCATTAAAGCTTGTGTAACAAACAAAAGATAATAGCTGCAATAAAAATTTGTTTAAATTGATGAAGCAACTGCCTGCAATGCAGAATTTGTTTTATTTAGCTGATGCTGCGTTTTAACAGCCTTAAAAAAGAATATTCTACAACTACGGTGCTGCATGTGCCATCGCTTGTTATACAAAACGGGACGATATTATTACAGGGTGAAAATGGCAGCGGCAAAACTACTTTTCTTAAAATAATTGCAGGGCTTCTTCCTTTTGAAGGAGATATTTTTATAGACGATCTGTTCAGCCTGAAAAAACAAAGGCAATCATTTATACGCAATATTAATTATGCGGAGGCTGAACCATTATATCCGCCGTTTTTAACTGCTAAAGAATTAGTGAAATTATTTTGCTACGCAAAGAAGGGAAATGTAAAAGATATTGAAGCATTACTTCAGCAATTACACATATTTAATGTTTATACAAAAACTGTATCAACTTATTCGAGTGGCATGCTTAAGAAGCTGAGCCTGGCACTCGCATTTGCAGGCAATCCCAAATGGATTTTGCTGGATGAGCCGTTGATAACCATCGACAAAAATGCTGTTGAAACAATATGTGATATTATCAATAATAAATCAAAAACAGGCATTTCATTTATCATAACATCCCATCAGCATTTTACAGACGGCCTGCTTTCCTTTTCCTCTGTTTTAGGGGCAGCCAATAAAACCATAACGATTGTTGAATGAGAACAGTAATCAGCATACTGCAGAAGGTGCTTGTAAATCATTTTTACAAACTGAATGCAGGCTTATACATGTTCCTGTTTTATGTATTGTTTGGATTGCCGCAGGATATAAAAACTTTTCATGTTTCCATTGCAACTTTAATAACAACCAATCAAACTGCACTGTTACTTACTTTATTAGCTTGGTTACTTTATAATCTTAAATGCATTGATTATACTATAAAAAGGATCAAAGAGCCGCAGCAATTATTTTTATCCAGCCTTGAATACATAAGTTTCTTCAAACGTTTTTTGTGTTTAAGTTATGTTCACTTTATATTATTCCTTCCGGCAACCGCTTATGCAGTTTTTATTATACTCATCGCTATAAATAATCATGCTTATATATCAGCAGCAATAATCCTGTTATTTATTATTACAGTTATACCTGCAACAGCATTGTTATATCAAAATGCATTAAAGCAAAGAGAAAATCAAAATAGGGTAATTTTATCTGGCTTAATAAGATTACCAAAACCATTGTTTGCTATTCCACTTTTTTACATTCTGCAGAATCGCAGGCAAATGCTGCTGATTACAAAATTTTTCTCACTATTCATTCTATATCTTTTTATAAAAGCATTTGAACCGGATCATTATGATATACGTCCGCTGCTTATGTGCTTTTTGCTAGCTGCTATTGCAAACTGCACAATCGTGTTCGAGATAAAAAGTTTTGAAGATGATTACCTCTTGCAGTACAGGAATTTTTCATATTCACTCTTCAAACGCTTTATCCATGTCTTATTGATGTATGTTGTATTGTTGTTACCGGAATTGATATTTGTATGGAAAGGCTACCCACTGCATTTTAATATGATTGACTACTGGCAGGTTGTAACAGCATCTGTTGGATTATTATCATTGCTTCACGCTTGCCTTTTCACTGGTAATATACATATGGAATTTTTTATTAAAATAGTATTTGGCATAGCAATGGGGTTGTTTTTTATAATACTTTACAACACGGGCATTATACTTGGCGTTTTATTGCTCATTATAGCATTTGCTTTATTTCATGCTTATTATTACGACTTCGAAAAATCATAAAGCTTTGCGCTAATAAAAATGCCCCAACAAACGTTGAGGCATTTCAGCACTTACTAACTTATAACTTAAATCCTTTCTATCAATCTTAATTCGCCTGTAACTGTTCATCTAATATGGGATAATCTGTATAACCTTTCTCACCTGGCGTATAAAATGTACCAAAGTCAGGTTGTGCAAGTTCTGCATGTAATGCAATGCGTTTTACAAGATCAGGATTGGAAATAAACGGCCTGCCAAAAGCAACCAGTTCGCCTCTGCCTTCTTCCAGTTCTGCTTCGGCCCGTGTCGCATCATAACCTCCTGATAAGATTATAGTGCTTCCAAATGCGCTGCGAATACCATCCTTAACGCTTAGCGGCACTGCTGGCGCACCCATTGAAGCATGATCTACAATATGTATATAAGCAATGCCAATTTCTTTAAGCGCCGCTGCAAGTTGAATGTATTGTTGTTCGGTGTTTTCATCGGGACGCATGTCATTAAAAGCGCCGTAGGGAGATAAACGAATCCCTGTTTTGTCTTTCCCGATAGTGTTAGCAACGGCTGCAGCCACTTCCAGTACAAAGCGGTTGCGGTTTTCAGGAGAACCGCCATATTTATCTGCGCGGTGATTGGATGCTGAATTTAAAAACTGGTCGAGTAAATAACCATTGGCGCCATGCAATTCAACGCCATCAAAACCTGCTTTAATGGCATATTTAGCGCTTTGTACAAATTCATCAATCAAGGCCGGAATTTCACTAGTGGCAATTTCTTCAGGCACCGGTAAAGGCTTCAATCCTTCCTGGTCGGTGTACATCTGTGTTGTTGCTGCGGCAATGGCAGAGACACCTCTTACAACACCTTCATCAGGCAGGTTTAAAGGATGGGATATTCTTCCTGTATGCATTAATTGCACAAAAATACGCCCGCGTTTTGCATGAACGGCATCCGTAATTTTCTTCCACGCTTTTACCTGCGCATCATTAAACAAGCCCGGAATACGGGCGTAGCCAAGCCCATCGGGCGACGGGGCCACGCCTTCTGTAATAATCAGGCCCGCATCAGCGCGTTTACTGTAATAGCTTACCATCAGGTCATTGGGCAAATTACCAATGGCACGGCTGCGCGTCATTGGCGCCATAACAATCCTGTTTTTAAGTGTAAGGCTGCCAAGCTTAAACTTGCTGAATAATGTTGGGTATGACTGGCTCATAACTAATTTTGTTTTGTAGCTTTAATAAATAAAATTTTAGCAAAAGCAACACTGATATTTTACCGTGTTTAAAGGACAATTAACTTTCAGAAAAAAAGAAAGCTGTACCTTTACTTGCATTTTGCAAGTGCAAACATAAACAATTACTTTTAAAATGCAAGTATTTTTTTATGAAAAAGAATGATGAGGAATTATGCCGCCGTTCGGCTTGCGCCATCAGCATGGCATTAGATGCGATTGGAGATAAATGGTCGCTGCTTATTTTACGCGATCTTATGTTTACAGATAAACGCTCTTACGGAGAGCTGCAGTCATCAGATGAAAAGATTGCTACCAATATACTTGCCGCAAGATTACAGTCGCTCGAGGCCAACGGCCTGATACGAAAAACGGCCGATCCGGAAAACGGCCGCCGCTGTTTGTATTATCTTACGGAAAAAGGCATTGATCTTTTACCAGTGGTGATTGAATTAAGGCAATGGATGGAAAAACACAACCCATTGGCCGAAGGTTGTACGAACGCTCTTAAGCTGAATGATAAAAACCGTAAAGAAGTATTATCTGCATACAAGAAAAGACTGAAGGCTGCACATCTTGCAAAATAAAAAACAGGTAATATTTTCCTGCCCGTTAACTTCTTTAATCTTCAGTATAACTTGTATTAATAACACTCCATGTAAATTTATTAACCGAACCCATGAGCAGCCAGAGTGCAGCGCCGGCCACAATTAAAACAAGTATAATCAATGGCAGGTTGTTGAAAATAAAATAATGCAGGATGGCTATTGAAAACGGGATGATCATCCTGAAAATGCTGCGCATAAAATTGCCTGCTTTCACATCAATACTTTGATTCTTTGCAAAAGGCAAATCTTTACTGCCCATATACACAAGTGTATAACAAATAACCAACTGGTTTACTATTGCGAGCAGGAGGTTAGGTAAAAATAACGCACCACTAAATGTAATACCTGCAACGCCTAGTACAGCAATGGCCGGTAAAAAGAATTTTACAATTGCTGCTTTCACAGATCCATTAATAACATTTCCGGGCACATGCACCGGTGCAATAAAATATATCCATGCTGCTTTATATTTCTCTGAATAAGCAAGCTGTGCTATGGCCATAGATAATAAAAGGCTGGAAAAATACAGTGCTGTTATAACGATGACGTTTCCGGCTGAAGTATGCTGCTGAACATCTTCCAGGCTTAACTTTTTGCTACTAAAAAAAATGATGAATACATACACGAGCAGGTAGCCAATGCCGGGATATACCTTCATTTTAAAATCGCGGCTGCGGGCCATCATATTCCATGTAAAAACAAAACCCATACGCTCTGCACCAGGCTTAGTAATCATTTTCGCAATAACGTCAGCAAAACCTGTTTTTTTTGTTTCCTTTATTTTAAATGCTGTCTGTGTTAGCTGCGCTGTGCCTTCGCCGGTATTAGAAATAAGTGATAATTTACGATTGAATGATGGTGCCAGGAATTTTATAACGAGCCATAAACATAAAAAAGGCAATAAAAGCGCACAGGCTGCGGCGCTAAATTCAAGCAATGTGCCATGCAACGTGTACAATACATTCCATGCTGCAGCAAACCAGTATGGAGGTAAAATTATCAGCCAGTTGCTGTTGGTAAAATGAAAATCAAAATTCTCAACCTCACCTATTAATCTGGGCAGCAACTGAAAGCTTGCATATAAAACAATAGCAAAAACAATTTGTATATAACTGATGATGTTTTTAAACTTTTCAGGCTTTGTAATCTTTAGTATGAATATATAAACCGCATTCACTAAAAATATACAAAAGATAACAGTAAGCAGCCCGGTTAATAAAAGAAAAAAGGAGCCTGCAATGCTATAGTTTATGCCGATGTATATTAACCCCGGTAATAACATAGGCACTATTATCTTGCAGAGGTGAATAAAAATATGCAGCAATCTTGCCAGCAATAAGGTTCTGTCGTTTACAGGTTTTGGCAGTATGATATAATTATCACGCACATCAATCAATACGGAAGTAAAATCCGCGATTAGTGTAGAAGCAAGCATAAAAATAAAATAGCTGAAATAAAAAGTAAGCTGGGCGATGGCAACGGCATTTAATGCGAAGCAGAAAAGAAATACACAACCCATTACGGCACTAATGAACATAGTAGATAAAGTAGCATTGCTAACTTCTTTTTTTGTTTTTTGCCTGCGCCTGTTTTGCATGAACGATGCAGGCCTGCGGTCGTCCATGGTCAGCTTGGCCGTTAATATACTTTGCAGTTGCACAGCATTAATGCCATTGCTGCTATACAATTTTTTAGGAAGCAGCACAAGCCTCAATAAAGCCCGGTTAAAAAAATTCATACAAGTAAATTATTCATCAAATGCACGCAGGAGATCTTCTGCTACCTGCACCCCTGAAGTGTTGCCGGTAAGTTGTGCAAATATCTGTTCAAGACTATTATTACCTTCCTGCTGTTTTAATTGTTCAAAGCTGCCATCAGCCACAATAACGCCATCGTTAATAAGAATAATGCGGTCGCTCACTTTTTCAACAATATCCATCATGTGGCTGCAATAAAAAATGGTTTTACCTTCTTTGGCAAGTTTACTAATGAGGTCTTTTATAATAATAACGCTGTTGGCATCGAGGCCGCTTAAAGGTTCATCCAAAATAATGATATCGGGATTATGCAGCAACCCGCTTGCAATAAGCACTTTCTGCTTCATGCCTTTGCTGAAGGTGTCCATGCGCTGGTTCAACTGTTGCTGCAATCCGAATGCCGTCATCATTCTTTCAATCCGGTTTATACAAACGGTTTCATTAAGATTATATAAACTTCCCATCAGTTTTAAGAATTCCATGGGCGTAAGCACATCATATAATTCAGCCAGCTCCGGCACGTAACCTATCATGGCTTTTACAGCAAGCGCATCGCTTTTTAAGTCCAGGCCTTTCACCTGTACTTCACCTTCATAATCATCCAAAAGCCCGCATAAAATTTTTACAGTAGTGCTTTTACCTGCTCCGTTAGGGCCAATATAACCCAGCACCTGCCCTGCATATACATCAAGATCAATTCCCTTCAATACCTGCCTGCTGCCATAACTTTTACGGAGGTCCTTTATACTTATTACGGGTTCCATTTATTAATATTTTGATTTGGTAAAAGGTTGCAAAAAATTTGCGGATAAAAGTAAGTGGAATCATTTATTCTTTTTAAAGAAATGCAAATAGTTGACAGCTATTTTCGCAATTAGAACCGGCTTGAAAAATTCAAACCGTAACTTTACAAAATGAATACAGCAAGTTCAAAACCTGTTTTTAACCGGCGTATTTTCTGGGATGTGAACTTTGATGCCCTGGATTATAACAAACGGGCAAGGTTTGTAATTGAACGCGTGTTTGAACGTGGCGATGTAGATGACATACGTCAATGCAGAAGATATTATGGAGATGAGCTGATAAAAGAAATATTGACTACTGCAAAATGGTTACGGAAGGAAACCGTTTATCTTGCATGCGCCATACTTGATAATGATTTATCTGATTACAAATGTTACAAAGCAGCGCAATTGAACCCGCAACTCTGGACTTACTAAAGCAGATAATGAATGTATCCCCATTAAATGATTTTTGTTTGGTGGGCGGTACAGCTTTAGCGTTAAAGTATGGCCATAGAAAATCTGTTGATTTAGATTTATTCTCCTCAAAAGATTTTAATAATGAAAATGTAGCTTCTGTTATTGCTGAACATTTTTCAACATTTACTTATCAGCGATTAAACAATTCCATCGGCGTGTTTGGGTATATTAATAATATTAAAGTCGATTTTGTTAAGTATCACCAATATCCGCTAATAGCTCCGGTTAATATTATCGAAGGAATAAGGATTTTTAGTGATAAAGATATTATAGCGATGAAAATAAATGCAGTCTTACGGCGCGCCGTTAAGAAAGATTTTTGGGATATTTCGGAGTTATTGAAACATTATTCTCTGAGCGATTGTATAAGTTTTTATAACACGAAATTCAAAACCCAATTATTGACTATCTCAATTCCCCAGGCCATCACCTATTTTGATGATGCAGAAGATAGCGAAGAGCCTGTAAGCCTTAAAAATCAAACGTGGGATTCCGTAAAGAAAACCATTCAAAAAAGCGTAAGGGAATATTTATCATAACATCATCCATATCAAAATAAAAAATCATGAAGAAGGTTTTTCTTTTTTGTTGTCTTATCATTTTATGCAATTCATTTGTTAACGCGCAGGACCTTTACATGCCGCGCAACACTAAAAATGCTTACGCAAAAGGCACGCGTTCATTAACCGGTGAGCCCGGGCCTAACTACTGGCAGAATAAAGGCGTGTATGACATTAATGTTACCGTTCATGCTGATACAAGGTCCATATCAGGATCAGAAAAAATCGTGTACTCCAATAATAGCCCCGACACTTTAAAATCACTGGCCATTCGTTTTGTGAATAACATTCATAAACCACAAGCCCCGCGCTCAGGATTTTACAGCAATGATTTCCTAGATTCAGGTTTACATATAATTTCTTTTAGGATTGACGGAACAGTTTATGAAATTAACAGTGAAGGCTGGGGCACAGTAAATTCTGTAAGGCTAAAGAAAGCAATGATGCCGCATTCCAACATTACGCTGGAAATTGAATGGAGTTATCCTTTATCCAAACAAAGTGGCAGGGAAGGCCAGATTGATTCCACTACTTTCTATTGCGCTTATAGCTACCCGCGTGTTTCAGTATATGATGATTATAATGGCTGGGATATGATACCGCATACAGACAGGCAGGAATTTTATAATGACTTTAATGATTATACTTTAAATGTAACAGCGCCGAAAAATTTTGTTGTATGGGCAACGGGCGATTTATTAAACCCTGACGAAGTGCTGCAACCCGCTATAGCACAGCGTTTGAAAGCATCTTATACTTCAGACAGTGTTATACAAATCGCCGGTTTTGATGAAATGCAGCAGGGAAAAATAACACAACAAAACGATTGGAATACATGGAAGTTTAAAGCAGACCATATTACCGATGTATGTTTTGCAGTAAGTAAAAACTATGTTTGGGATGCCGCAAGTATAATTGTTGACGCAAAGAACAACCGCCGTGCAAGTGTACAATCTGCCTACAACGATACGGCAAAAGATTTTCATTCTTATACCAGGTTTGCCCAGCATGCTTTAAGCTTCTTTTCAACACAATGGCCCGGTGTACCTTATCCATTTTCAAAGATGACATCCTTCCAGGGTTATGCAGATATGGAATATCCAATGATGATAAATGATGGCACCACCAATGATTTGCGTTTTGCACAATTAGTGGCAGATCATGAAATAGCGCATACCTATTTTCCTTTTTACATGGGCATTAATGAAACGCGTTATGCTTTCATGGATGAGGGCTGGGCTACAACTTTTGAATATCTTATTGGCATTGAAGAAAACGGCAAAGCCGCGGCAGACATGCTTTATAAAGCTTTCAGAATAAGAAGATATATCAACGATCCTTCAACAGAAGAAGACCAGCCGATCATCAGCATGTCCACACAAGTGAGTGGTGCCGGCTATGGCAACAATTCTTATGGCAAGGCATCTTTATCTTATCTCGCTGTTAAAGATTTATTAGGTGATGATTTGTTTAAGAAAGCGCTGCATCATTACATGGATAACTGGAATGGCAAGCATCCAATTCCCTGGGATTATTTTTATTCGATGAATGCAGGGGCCAATCAAAATTTAAATTGGTTTTGGAACAACTGGTTCTTCAGCAATAATTATATCGATCTGAAGATTGCGAATGTTCAGTCAAAAAATAATAAAACGATTATAACTATTCAGAATGTTGGCGGCTTCGCCATTCCTTTTGATGTTGTTACCACAGCCAAAGATGGCAAGCAAACCACACAACATTTTACGCCGGCAATTTGGAGTAAGAATGAAAAAAACATTACGGTTATAATCGACAATAAAACTGCAGTAAGTTCTGTAAAATTGGATGGTGGCATTTTTATGGATGCAACACCCGGCGACAATGAATATAAATTATAAAACGAAGATGAATATTGGGCAAAGGGGCATTAATATTAAATGTGTATAAGGCAAGCCATTTAACGGCTTGCCTTATACACTTCTTTATTTACAATGTTGGGAAGCTGCTTGCCCTGTAAACCCGCAATCACATTCTGCGCCGCCATTGCTGCCATCGCATTGCGCGTTTCTCTTGTAGCAGAACCGATATGCGGCAGCACACAAACGTTTGGCATAAAAAGTAAAGGATTATCTTTTGCCATCGGTTCGGGATTTGTTACATCCAGGCCCGCACCCCATATAATTTTTTGCTGCAATGCCTGTATCAGATCCTGCTCATTATGTTCCTGGCCACGGGCTGTATTGATGAAGATGGATGTGGGTTTCATCCTGCTAAAAGCTTTTTTATTAAATATATCTTTTGTTGCTGAAGATAAATTGGCATGAACAGATAATACATCGCTTTGCTGCAGCAATTCATCGAATGAAACATACTTCGCTTCCAATTCCTGTTCTGCTTTATTATTATGGTTGCGGTTGTGATAAATAACCTGCATGTTATAAGCTGCCTTGCATTTCTTTGCCAGTTCAAAACCTATTTTCCCAAGCCCGAAAATGCCAAGCATTTTATTATACAATTCAATGCCGAGGTTTTCATTAGGGTCATAAAAATCCCACTTGCCATCAATAATGGTTTGATGCATGTAAATGGCTTTTCGCGATACGGCCAGCATCAGCAAAAAAGCCACATCTGAGGTTGCATCGCTTAATACATCAGGTGTATTGCTTACAGGGATTCCTGCTCTGGTAGCAGCTTTCATGTCAACATTATTATAGCCTACAGACATTAATGCCACCAACTTCAAATGTCCGCATGCTTTAAAAAATGTTTCATCCAGCTTATTTCCGCCAACGCTAATTAAAGCGTCCTGCATTTGACAAGCTTCAATAAGTTCTTCCTGTGTAAGGTTGCTTCTTTCTGTGTATTCTGTGATAGCATAACCGGCATCTTTTAAAAATTGCAAGCCGGCTTCGGGATATTTTCTCGTTATAAGTACATTCATGTTAGAAAATTAAATTCAAAAATTAATCATTGTATTTAACTCCATCACTTACTTTAATGCCTGCCTTATATACGGCATCAATCTTTCGCGTGTTCTTAACGTCATCAAGCGGGTTGGCATTAAGAATAACCAGGTCGGCAATCTTTCCCTTTTCAATAGTGCCAAAGCGGTTATCAATCTGTAATAATGCCGCTGCATTTTTTGTGGCAACACCTATTGCCTGCGTGGGCGTTAAGCCGGCCTGCACCATTAATGCCAGTTCATTATGTTCTGAAAAACCCTGTGCCCGCACAGGCGTGGCGCCGCTATCTGTACCCAGCGCAATAAGAATGCCTGCATCATATATTTTTTTCAGGTTCTTTAAAGCCGTTTCAAATCCTTTCATATTTTTTTCATATGAAGGCGAATTTTTTAGCCCGTTCTGGTATGCTGAAGATGTTATCATTTCATAAACGCCCGGCTCAAGTGAAGCTTTAAAAAATTCGTCATTTATCCATGCAGGTTTCTGTGCATACATAAAAGCAAATTCGTCTAATGATAAAGTTGGGATATACGCAACATGCTTTGCCTTCATCTCTTTTAGCAAGGCATCATCAATCACGCTGTCGCGAATGCTGTGTGCAATAATATCAAGCCCGTCAGCAACCAGCTTTCTTGCATCGGAAAGATAATATAAATGCGCTGCCACACGCAGGTTGCGTTTATGAGCTTCGTCAATAATAGCCTTATAAATGGCAGGATCCATTTTAGGTGTAGTGCCTCCAAAATCATCCACCCACATTTTTAAAACCGTTGGCTTCACGGCCGCAACACTGTCTAACTCTGCAGGCACCTGTTGCGGTGAAGCAGGCCTGAATAACTGATCCATTACAGATGTAATGGGTCCGCCGGCCTGTGGCACATTAAAACCATAACCGGCAGAATATAAACGGGCGCCCGGCAACAATCCATTTACAGAAGAATCACGCAGGCCGCTTTGAAACAGCATTGGCCTGTCGGTGCCCATTACCAAAATGTTTTCTATACCGTAATCCTCATATTTCTTTAACTGCGACAGTATATTATTCCTCGTATAATTCTCCGGTTTTGTATTCGTGCCTTTTAATGTGCCGATGTGTACATGTGCACTAATAAGTGCTGGCATAATGGTTTTGCCTTTGAGGCGAATAACGGTGGCATTTGCAGTATCAATATGTTCACCAACATCTGTAATACTATCACCTTCTATACGTATAGAAGCATGCTGCAAAGGCGCACCACCGTTACCGTCAATAATAGTTGCATCATATAAAACGGTTGCTGTTAGATTTTTTGTTGATGTGTTGTTGCCGCAACCTGCAATTACAATTGCGGTAATAAAAAGCACGACATCAGTGAATGCCATTTTCATAAAATATTGTTTTAAATGAATAGCTGCCGGGCAAAAAATATACAACGCACCATTAATCCTTCCATCACGACGGCTTGTATAAGAGCGTTTAAAATTAACTAAAACCACCGGCTATCACTCACTCTTTACTTTCAGATTTGTATTTACGGTATAATTATTAATGCAATGCCTGCACATGTTGAATTTATTATTATCATTGACAAACAAAACAACCTTTAAATGAGCGAAGAAATCTTTGAGCAAAGAATAAATCTTGAAGAACTGAATAAAGCAGTTTTCAAACTTCAATCCGAAATAAAAAAAGTAATTGTGGGGCAGGATGATATGGTGCGTTTAATTATGGTGGCGTTGCTTGCCAATGGCCATGTATTAATTGAAGGTGTGCCCGGCGTTGCCAAAACATTAACGGCAAGGCTTGTGGCGAAGTGTTTAAAAACAGGTTTCAGCCGCATTCAGTTTACACCCGATCTTATGCCAAGCGATGTGCTCGGTACTAATATTTTCAATCCCGGCACCGGTCAGTTTGAATTTAAGCGCGGGCCGGTTTTCAGCAATATTGTTTTGATTGATGAAATAAACCGTGCGCCTGCAAAAACGCAGGCAGCCTTGTTTGAAGTAATGCAGGAACAGCAGGTAACTATGGATGGTATTACGCATGTGATGAATAATCCTTTCATGGTTATTGCAACACAAAACCCTATCGAACAGGAAGGCACATACCGCCTGCCGGAAGCGCAGTTAGACAGGTTTTTATTTAAGATAATCGTGCCTTATCCCAACGAAGCTGAAGAAATAAATATCCTGCAGCGCTTTCATCAATTTACAGAAGATAATGTGTTGAATATGGTGGAACCGGTTATAAGCGATGAACAGGTTATTCAGTTAAGGCAACTGATAAAACATCTTGTTGTTGAAGAAAACCTCATTCATTTTATTGCAAAAATTTCTGTAGCCACAAGAAATGATAAAGCCATTTATCTCGGTGCTTCTCCACGTGCTACAATTGCTATTTTAAATGCTGCAAAAGCATATGCAGCTTTATCAGGAAGGGATTTTGTTATTCCCGATGACATTATCTATGTTGCCAAACCGGTATTACGCCATCGTATAATTCTTACACCTGAAAAAGAAATGGAAGGTGCCAATGAAGATGAAGTGATAGAAAAAATTATTCATTCCATTGAAGTGCCAAGATAATGCTGAAGCGTATATTTTACCGGCTGCGCTTTTATTTCACCAGGTTGTTTTATACAGCCGGGTCTGTTATTGTTGCGCTTTTCATTCTTGCATTTTTCTTTGAACCGCTGCAACAGGTTGCCACCATTGCTTTACTGTGTTTATGCCTTACAGTTGTACTCGATTTTATTATTGTTTTTACGGGCAACAAGCCTGTAACCGCACAACGCGTTTGCCCGGAACGTTTCAGCAATGGTGATGATAATAAAGTAACAATTAAACTGGCCAATCAGCGCGCTTATAAAGTGCGTGTTGAAATTATAGATGAGTTGCCCATGCAGTTTCAGCAAAGAAACTGGAAGAAAAATTTTACGCTGAAAGAACGCGAAAACATTTCGTTTGATTATTATTTAAAACCAACAGAACGCGGTGAATATTTTTTCGGCATTATTAATATTTTTTTACGCGGCCCGCTCAATATGGTCATCCGCCATATAGCAGGCGGTGAAGAACAGAAAGTTGCTGTATATCCTTCATTCATGCAAATGAAGAAATACCAATTGATGGCTGTTACCAACCAATTGCAACAAGGTGGTTCGAGGCGCTTGCGTAAAATAGGCAGCAGCCTTGAATTTGAGCAGATAAAAGAATATGTGCAGGGCGACGATTACCGCCGCATCAACTGGAAAGCCACGGCCCGTAAAAGCGGACTGATGGTAAATAATTATATGGATGAACGAAGCCAGCAGGTTGTTTGTTTGATTGATAAAGGCCGCAGCATGAAAATGCCTTTTGAAGGTATAACGCTGCTGGATTACGCTATTAATGCAACGCTTGTTTTAAGCAACATCGTTTTACTGAAACAGGATAAAAGCGGCCTGCTGACCTTTGATAAAAAAATAGATCAGTTTATTCAACCGGATAAAAAGCCTTCTCAGATAAGCCTTATCCTGCAAACATTATACAGGCAGGAAACAGATTTCCTGGATAGTGATTTTGAAGCTTTATATGTGCATACACGCTATCATTTAAAGCAGCGAAGCCTGCTCATTCTTTTCACCAATTTTGAAAGCCTGTACAGCATGGAAAGGCAATTGCCTTATTTAAAACAGCTTTCAACGCATCATCCTTTATTGGTAATATTTTTTGAGAATACCGAACTAACTGCCTTGCAGCAAACCAAAGCCAAAACAGTTGAAGACATTTACTATCAAACCATCGCCAACAAATTTGCTTTTGAAAAAAGACAGGTAGTAAAAGAGTTGCAAAAGCACGGCATTATGAGTTTGCTTACAGCGCCGCAAAAACTTACAGCAAATACAATTAATAAATATTTAGAGTTGAAGGAGAGGCAGGTGGTATAGAAAAAAAATAATCAATGCTCAATATGTAATTACCATTTTTTACTTGAGCATTGATTACTTTGAACATCCAATATTTTTATACCAGCGAATTAATTTCACGGCTATGTTGCCCAGGCCTTATCCCCTTTATTGTAAGGAATGCAGCCTTCATATTTACCAGGCACGGCAATATAACGCAGCGCTTGTGTTGCACCGGGTTTGGAAGTGAAATAACCGGTAAGCGTTAATTGCTTTATCATGGTGAAATAATGAGGATCATCCTGGGGATCACGTTTAAAGCTACCGAAGTTTTTATCAAGCGCAATCTGGTGCCTTTGTTCATCCGTTAATTTAGCAGCCCGTGCGCCAATCTCTTTTGATTTCTCTTTCGCTTCCTTATCCAGCTCTATCAAAAACTCGGTGCGCTGTTCCGGCGTAAGGTCCATAAAAGATTTGCTGTACTTCTTTTTTGCAGCATCCTGTAATTTGGTTATGCCATCGGTAAAAATCTTCTGGTCATCTTCTGTATAACAATCAGTGACCATTGTTTTCATAAACTCGCCTATCTGCGCAGCTTTGGCGCCGGGCGAAGATGTTGTTGGCAAAATAGTGTCGCCTACCTCATCAAGCAAAGCAACATCGCTCACTGAAAACAATCCTTCTTTTGCCGGTGTTGTTTTACAGCCGGAGAGAAAGGCTTCAGCGCCGATAACTGCGCCGCCCATAATAAGGGCTACACGTTGTAAGGCTTCTCTTCTATCCATAATATTTAATTTGAGTTTGAAAATTTATGAATTTGAAAATTTGAAAATAATGTTTACTTATATGTGCATTTTTCAATCAGCACATCTTCAAATTTTCAAATTAAATATCTTGTTTTTTCAATTGTTCCACCGCATAATTCGCGGCCCTCGCCGTTAATGCCATGAATGTAAGCGACGGGTTTTGCGTGCTGGTGCTCGTCATGCAGGCGCCATCCGTTACAAACACGTTTTTACAATTATGAAACTGATTGTAGGCATTCAGCATAGACGTTTTTGGATTCTTGCCCATTCTCACGCCGCCCATTTCATGAATGTCCAAACCCGGCGCCTGTTCGCTGTCGTGTTGCCGTATATTTTTACAGCCCGCCTTATCCAGCATTTCAGATGCCTGCGTTAAAAAATCGTTCATTGACTTTACATCATTTTCATCATAATCCACATCAAAAACCAATTGCGGAATACCCCAGCCGTCTTTTTTATCTTTACTTAAAGAAACATGGTTTGTTTCTTTTGGAATGGTTTCGCCCTGCATCATCATTGATACATACCAGTTGCCGGCTTCGGTTAACGCATCTTTATAAGCGCCGCCGATTTCTGCATCCAGCCCATCGCCAAAACCCCTGCCCCGGCCTGCACCATAAAAGCACATATAGCCACGCAGAAAATCCATTTCCTGCTTATACACATTCCTGAAGTTAGGCATCATAGGCTGTGTTGGCCTTCTGCCATAATAATATTTATCCATTGGGCCGTCATAGCTTGCCGAAACAGTGCCGCGATAATTATGAAAGGCAATATATTTTCCCAGCAAGCCATTATCATTGCCCAGGCCATTTGGAAAACGATTAGAAGTGGAGTTTAACAAGATAAGATTGCTATTAAAACAGGCTGCATTTACAAAAATTATTTTTGCAAAATATTCAGTGGTTTGCTTTGTATTGGTATTGATAACACGCACGCCAATTGCCTTATCTTTTTTATCATCATAAATAATGGAATGCACGACGCTTTCAGGCTGAATGGTGAGATTGCCTGTTTTCAACGCCCAAGGAATAGTGGAAGCATTGGAGCTGAAATAACCACCAAAGGGACAGCCCCGTTCGCACAAACTTCTGGCCTGGCACTGTGTTCTGCCCTGGTCAATATGAATTTGATTAGGTTTGGTGAGATGCGCGCAACGGCCCTGTATCACATTCCTGTCTTTATAGGCCGCATTTATTTTTTGCGCTATATCTTTTTCAACACAATTCATTTCCCATGCCGGAAGAAACTCGCTGTCGGGCAGGGTTTCAAGGCCATCATAATTACCGCTGATACCTGCAAACTTTTCTACATGCGAATACCAGGGCGCAAGATCATCATACCTTATTGGCCAGTCAACCGCATAGCCATCACGTGCCGGGCCTTCAAAATCAAACTTGCTCCAGCGTTGCGTTTGTCTTGCCCAAAGCAAAGATTTGCCGCCCACCTGGTAGCCGCGAATCCAGTCGAAAGGCTTTTCCTGTATGTAAGGATGCTCTTTATCTTTTACAAAGAAATGCTGTGTGGCCTCGCCAAAAGCGTAGCACCTTGAAACAACAGCATTTTCCTGTGTAACCTGCAAAGGCATTTCTCCGCGGTGCGGAAATTCCCACGGCGCTTTTGTAGCCGTTGGATAATCTTTTAAATGCACTACATTTTTTCCACGTTCAAGTAATAAGGTTTTAATGCCATGATCACAAAGCTCTTTGGCAGCCCAGCCACCGCTGATGCCACTGCCGATAACAATGGCATCATACGTGTTTTGCTGAACACCTTTATTGCTTATGTTTAAAGTATCACCCATTATTAAAGTCAAAATTGAAAATTCAAAACCCAAAATATGAAGCGCTTTTTGCTTTTTACTTTTGAATTTTGACTTGCTATACGTTTCCTTTCTTCATTTCTTCTACTGCGTAATTACATGCCCTTGCTGTTAAAGTCATATACAAAATGCTCGGGCTTTGATTACCGGTGCTCGTCATGCAGGCGCCGTCTGTTACAAAAACGTTTTTGCAGGCATGAACGGCATTCCATTTATCCAAAACTGATGATTTGGGGTCACTGCCCATCCTGCATCCCCCCATTTCATGAATATCCAAACCAGGCGCCTGCTTGCTATCCCAATGCTCTATATTTTTTACGCCTGCTTTTGAAAACATTTCTTCAGTCTGGACAAAGAAATCATTTAATAATTTTTCATCATTATCATCATATTCAACAGAAGTAATTAATAACGGAATGCCCCATTGATCTTTTTTATCAGGACTTAAACGTACATGATTTTTTTCCTTGGGAATGGTTTCGCCCTGCAGGTAAGCATATACCGTCCAGCCGCCCGGCTCCGTCATACTTTCTTTATATGCTGCACCTATTTGTTGCGGGCAGCTTTCACCATTATTTCTGTCGCGGCGAGCCCCGCAATAAGTTGTATAACCGCCAACAAAATCCGTATCTATTGTATGCAGGTTACGATAGTTGGCAATGATCGCATCTGTTGGATTACGGCCGTAATAATAGGTATCGGTAAAGCCATCAATTTCTCCGTTCATCCAGCCGCGATAGTTATGATGGCAGATATATTTTCCCAGCAACCCGCTATCATTCCCCAAACCATTTGGGAAACGGTTGGATGTAGAATTCAGCAGGATAAGATTACTGTTTAGGGCTGAGCCATTTACAAAAATTATTTTCGCAAAATATTCAGTGGCTTGCTTTGTATTGGTATCGATAACCCGCACGCCGCTTGCCTTTTGTTTCTGTTCGTCATATATAATGGAATGAACAACGGAGAACGGCCTTACGGTTAAATTGCCTGTCTTTTCAGCCCAGGGCAAAGTGGATGAATTGGAGCTGAAATAACCACCAAACGGGCATCCGCGCATGCATAAATTTCTTGCCTGGCATTGGCCTCTCCCCTGGTCAATATGTACCTGATCCGGGTGTGTTAAATGCGCCCAACGGGCATGAACGAGGTAGCGGTTTCCGTAATTTTTTAAGATACTTTCTTTTAAATGTTGTTCAACGCAATTCAACTCAAATGGCGGAAGGAATTCGCCATCGGGCATGGCTTCCAGACCGTCTTTACTGCCACAAACGCCAATAAATTTTTCAACATGTGAATACCAGGGCGCAACATCTGCATAGCGGATGGGCCAATCCCATCCATAGCCAAAACGTTGAGGGCCTGTAAATTCAAAATCACTCCAGCGTTGCGTGCATCTGCCCCATGTTAAGCTTTTCCCGCCAACCTGGTAACCGCGAATCCAGTCGAAAGGCTTTTCCTGTATGTAAGGATGATCATCATCGTTTACAAAGAAATGCTGGTCGTCTTCACCGTATCCTGCAGCCCTCGATATCAGCGGGTTCCGCAATTGTGTCTCCCTTGTAATTGAACCACGGTGTTTTAATTCCCACGGTGCAAGATTGGCTGTTGGATAATCTTTTATATGCTTTACATCGCGGCCACGCTCCAGCACCAGCGTTTTCAATCCTTTTTCACATAACTCTTTGGCAGCCCAGCCACCACTAATGCCGCTGCCGATAACGATGGCATCGTATGCGTTTTGCTGAGCACCGCCGGAATTAATATTTATACTGCTGTCTTGTGGCATTTCAATTAGGAAAATTGAAAATTTGAAAATGAACAGTTGTGATATGCTAAGAACGCATTTTCAAAATCAGCGCATCTTCAAATTTTCAAATTGAATCAGAGATTTTGTTTCTTCAATTCGCTAACAGCGTGATCGGCTGCGCGGGCTGTAAATGCCATATAAGTAAGTGATGGATTGCAACAGTTTGAGCTTACCATAAAAGCGCCATCGGTAACAAATACATTAGGTGCATCCCAAACCTGGTTCCATTTATTAAGTACTGAAGTTTTAGGATCGGCGCCCATGCGTGCCGTGCCCATTTCGTGAATGCCACGGCCCGGTGTGCCATCGCCGTCCCAGCCGGAAACATTTTTAACGCCGGCAATAGTGAGCATTTCTATGGCATCATCTTTCATGTCTTTACGCATCTTCAGTTCGTTATCTTTCAGTTCCACATCAAATGATAAAACATTCAGCCCCCATTTATCCTTTTTATTTTTATCGAGGGTGATCTTATTGCTGTGGTCAGGGAGCATCTCACCAAAGCCGCCCATACCCATTGTCCAGTTACCGGGTTCTGTTAATGCATCTTTATAAGCAGCGCCAATATTCAGTTCAGCGATTTCACGGCTCCAGCCCTGGCGGCTGCCACCACCCTGGTAACCAAAGCCACGCAGGTAATCGCGTTTATCACCAAAATAATTCCTGTAACGCGGAATGTAAACACCATTGGGCCTGCGGCCATAATAGTATTTATCTTCATAGCCTTCCACCAACCCGGAAGCGCCAACGCCAAGATGATGGTCCATTACGTTGTGGCCTAATTCGCCGCTGCTGCTGCCAAGGCCCTCAGGCCAGATATCAGTGGCAGAATTCATCAATATCCAGGCACTGTTTAAAGCTGATGCATTGAGGAAAACGATCTTTGCTTTATACTCATACGTTTTATTATCCTGGGCATCCAATATCTCAACGCCTGTAGCGCGCTTTGTATCTTTATCGTATAAAATTTTTGTAACAATGGCCCATGGCCGAACCGTGAGGTTATTGGTTTTCATGGCAGCCGGCAATGTAGAAGATTGTGTGCTGAAGTAGCCGCCAAACGGGCAGCCGAGCCAGCATTTATTCCTGTACTGACAATTGGTTCTTTCCTGTATGGGCTTTGTGATATTGGCGGTGCGGCCCATTATCATGGCCCTTGTGCCCTTATAATGATCTTTTATACGCGCTGCCACATCTTTTTCAACGCAGGTCATATCCATGGGCGGCATAAATTTCCCATCGGGCAATTGAGGCAAGCCATCGGCGTTGCCGCTAATACCGGCAAACTGTTCTACATAATCATACCAGGGCGCTATTTCTTTATAACGAACCGGCCAGTCGATGGCAATGCCTTCTTTGGCATTTGCTTCAAAATCCCAGTCGCTCCAGCGATAGCTCTGCCGGCCCCACATTAATGAGCGGCCACCCACATGATAACCGCGGAACCAGTCGAAGCGTTTGACTTCTGTATAAGGGCTGTCAATATCGCTTGCCCACCAGTCAAGGTTCATTTCATTAAGAGGGTAATCTCTGCGCAAAACAGGATAATCTTTTATCATCTGTTGCGTTCTGCCGCCGCGATGGGGAAACTCCCAGGGGTCTTTGTTTGTACTTTTGTAATCAGTAACGTGTTTAATATCCATGCCACGTTCCAGCATGATGACTTTTAAACCTTTTTCAGAAAGTTCTTTGGCAGCCCAGCCACCGCTAATGCCGGAGCCGATTACAATTGCGTCATAAACATTGTCAGCCATTCTTGTTGTTTTATAATTTTAAGAAATTCGTTCAATGTTCATAGGTTCGCAAGCTTATTATTGGTTTCAATTTTCGCGGGTTTACGAGTTTACGGGTTATAAAGCCTGTAAACAATCCTAAACTTGCAAACTTTAAAACATTAAATTACACATCGCATATTTCAATTGCCTTCTTAAGTGAAGCCGCTCTATCCTTTGCAGCGGGGATAAATTCCTGGGCTACATACCCCTTAAATCCTGTTTCCACTATCGCTTTCATAATGGCAGGATAATATAGTTCCTGCGATTCATCTATTTCATGCCTGCCCGGTACACCGCCAGTGTGGTAATGGCCGAAATATTGGTGGTTGTCGCGGATGGTTCTTATAACATCGCCTTCATCAATCTGCATGTGGTAGATATCGTACAATAATTTAAAATGATCAGAGCCTATACGCTTGCACAGTTCAACGCCCCATTTGTGATTATCGCACATATAATCATGGTGGTCCACCTTGCTGTTTAATAATTCCATCTGCATGGTAACGCCATGTTTCTCGGCTAATTCAACCATAGGCTTTAAACCGGTAACGCAGTTTTTTAAACCTGTTTCGTCGTTCATCCCCTCGCGGCTGCCGCTAAAGCAAATTATATCGGTATATCCGTTTTGTTTAATGAGGGGAATAGCTTCTGTGAACTGCTGTGTTAGCAAAGCATGGTTTTCCGTATGGTTCCATCCTTTTGTTAAACTGATCTCACCATTTGTATAGCACATTGAACTGTAAATGCCATACTTCTGCAGTGTTGGAAAATCTTTTGGCGAAATGAGATCAATGGCATTAAAACCAATACTTTTTACCAGCTTGCATAATTCTTCAACAGAAAGAAAATTATACGTCCATTGACATACGGAATGATTGATATTGCCTTTTAACTTTAATGGTTTATTTATAGTTGATTCACTCATTTCACCTGCAAAAATTTTTGATGCGGGTATTGCAACGGAACCCGCAGCCAGGGTTTTCAAAACTGTTCTTCTGTTTGTCATTATTGATCTTCGTATGGATTTGCAATAGTAGCATTGGCAACCGGTAAAGTTTTTGTATTTCTTGAACGCATGTACACAAAAAGAATTGCAAACGCTACAATTAATATTACTGGAATAATGGAAGTGGCATTAATAATTTGAGGCCCGGCCAATGATTTGGCATTGTTTAATGCGTTAGCCATATCAGAGCCTGCGGGCGCTGTATTGTATGCTGCAAGGTCTGCCCCCGATGGCAATTTTTGTGCCACCAGTTTATCATAATATCCTCCCATAAATATCATATATACAGAAACCGCAAACATGCCTGCACCACCAATAATATTCATACCAACGGCTCCTGTTTCCGGTAAATTTTCACTTACAAAACCCAGCATGGTTGGCCAGAAATAACAAACGCCCATTCCAAAAACAATAGCTCCCACAAAAAGCATATTGCCTGTTGAATGGCCTAATAAATACAAACCTATTGCTGCGAGAATAGATGACATTAATAAAACACCCTGCGGAGACAGTTTATGTACGACAGGCTCTGCCAAACCACGCCCCAGCACCATAACACCGGTTTCAAGCGTAAGCAACAAGATGGCATTGTCGGTTACGTTTTTCAGTAACACATCTATCCATTGCCCCGTAAATAATTCCGTAATGGCAGTACCTAACATAAGTATCAGCATTATAATAAACAATGGTTTGAATAATGACTTATACATTTTAGATGTGCTTATACCACTTGCCACACGTTCTGTAACAGGAAAGGTTAACCTAAAAAACATTATACCATATAAGATGGTGGGTATAAACATAATGCCAACCAGCATCCTCCAGTTGGATAAATAAATTGAATCAGCAACATATTGACCAAAGAAACTTACGATCAATGTACCGATAACAATACCGCCCGGAAACCACAAATGAAAATAGTTAAGCCTTGTTGTTTTATTATTCGGATATAAACTCGCTACCAGCGGGTTGCAGGCTGCTTCAACTGTTCCGTTGCCAAGGCCTATTAACAAAGTTGAAATAAATAAAGGCCAGAAACCGGAAGCAATTATTGTAAGAAAAATACCCAATGCATGAAATATAAAGGCTGCGATGAGCAATTTTTTCATACCAATAACATCAACCACCATTCCGCCAACAACAATGGCAAGGGGAAAGCCCCAAAATGCCGTACTGGTTATAATACCAATTTCTTCCTGTGTTAAACCAAATTCGTGCCCCCAGGTATTTAAAAGGCCGGCACGAATACCAAATGAAAGCGAGGTAACTAATAAGGCAAGACAGCTCGCTACAAACAATTGATTACGCTTAATTGTTGACATAACTCGTTAGAAGATTTTAAGTAGTTGAATTTTCTTATCTATCAAATACAATCGGCGCGCTAAATGTAACAATAATTGCTTTTCAAAATAAAAAACGAAATTTTTTTTATCGAATTCTGTAAATATTTTCACAACCTGTTATTTTGCATGGCTTGCATACAACTTGTAAAACATATATTTATTTTCTTACCTAAAAATTTTTATTGTAATGGCACATCGTAAAATAAGAATGGGCATGATTGGCGGCGGTAAAGACGCTTTTATTGGCGCCATACACCGCATTGCTTTAAATATGGATGGATTGATTGAACTGAGTTGCGGCGCTTTAAGCCACGATGCAAAAGTAGCGAAGGAATCAGGGGAAATGCTGTTTCTGCCCGAAGACAGGATATATAAAAGTTATGATGAACTGTTTGAAAAAGAAAGCCGGTTACCGGAAGATAAACGCATTGACTTTGTATCGATCGTTACGCCAAACTTTTTACATTTCGATCCTGCTATTAAAGCGCTGGAACATGGTTTTAATGTGGTGGTTGAAAAGCCTATGACGTTTACACTGGATGAAGCAAAGCAACTGCAAAAGAAAGTTGAAGAAACAGGTTTATCACTTTGCTTAACGCATACTTATTCGGGCTATCCCATGGTAAAGCAGGCAAAGGAAATGTTTAAGAAGGGCATGTTTGGAAAGGTAAGAAAGATTATGGTGGAATATCCGCAGGGCTGGCTAAGCAAATTAAGTGAACGCGAAGGCAATGCACAGGCTGCCTGGAGAACTGACCCGAAGCGCAGCGGCAAGGCAGGCGCTATGGGCGATATAGGCACGCATGCAGCACACCTGGCTGAATATATTTCAGGATTGAAGATTACAAAAGTTTGCGCCGATCTTAATATTATGGTAGAAGGCCGGGCGCTTGATGATGACGGAAATGTTTTATTAAAATTTGATAATGGCGCTGCAGGCTGTTTGGTGGCAAGCCAGATTGCAGCCGGCGAAGAGAACGCACTAAAAATTCGTATTTACGGTGAAGAAGGCGGCATAGAATGGGCGCAGATGGAACCTAATACTTTAATTGTAAAATGGCTTGATAAACCGGCTGAAATATACCGTGCAGGGCAGGGTTATCTTACAGATATTGCCAAACACAATACACGCACACCGGGCGGTCATCCGGAAGGCTACCTGGAAGCGTTTGGCAACATCTACCGCAATTTTGCTTTAAGCTTAATGGCGAAGATGAATGGAGAAACACCAACCAGTGCAATGCTCGATTATCCAAGAGTGGAAGAAGGCGTAAGAGGCATGGCATTTATTGATACGGTTGTGGCCTCATCGCAAAGCGATAAAAAGTGGACAGATTTTGTGGTGTAGATTTTCCTTGAAATAATTTATAAAAAATGCCATTGCTTTTAACAACAATGGCATTTTTTATAAACAACTGCTATGGTTTTGGAATAAGGATTCATACGCCACAGCCGGTTAAGATAAATTATGAATAACGGTGACACTTAAGAACCGTTTATTTTCTACCTGAAATATCAGACCACTAATTGACGGTGATATTTTATTAACTCAAACAGTTATTTCAGGTAAGGCAGCAATATCTTCTTCCAAACTTCATAACCTTTCGCATTCGGATGCAGGCCATCGGTAGTGTAAGTTTTATCAAGCCTTCCTTCGCTATCTAAAAAATGCGGGTGCAGGTCAATTAACGTAATCTTTTCTCCGGCGGCAATTTTTTTCAACCCTTCATTCACAGCCTGTATATGTTCATCTTTATTGTAATGATTTTTAAACTGCGTGAAAGTATTGTTTACCGGCATTAAGGTTTGAAAATAGACTTTTGTGGACGGCGATCCGGCTTTAATACGTTGTATAATTTTCCTGTCATTATTTAATATTACACTATCCGGAATGTTGCGGGAAATATCATTAATGCCAATCAGTATAAAAACTTTGGCAGGATGGCCCTCAATCACTTCATCCAACCTTTCTAATACGCCAAAAGTTATATCACCCGAAATACCGCGGTTGCGGGCATTAGGCATGCCAAGCAATTCTTCCCAATCCACATGATCTGTAATGCTGTTGCCGAGAAAAACAATATCTTTTTCTGAATTGGGATAGCTCCTGAATAAGCCTTCCATCAAGGCATAATTGCCAGGCCTGTATGTGCTGTCCCATTGTTTTTGCTGTGAAAAAACATGGCTGGTGGAGCAGCAGCAAAGAAAAATACAAACAAGTGTTTTGTTCATAACATCATTATTTTAATGTTTAATCAGGCTTTCACTTCACGGCCCATAAAAGGGTCGGAAGAAGTTTCTTTACCGGTTTCAACCCGGCCTGCAAACCGCTTCACAAAACCTTGCTTATTTGGCAGGCCTACAGAAAAATCATACCAGCCAAAACTCTGCGATAAATCCAGTATCACTACTTCTGTTTTAGCTGGCCCGATCTTTTTGGAAACAGTCGCTGCTTTATAAGCGTTGTCTTTAATCTCAACATCATGAGCGTTGATTTTACTGAGATTAATAATGTTTATAACCACATTTCCGGTAAGCTGGTTTTTATTGGATGGATCGGTTTCATATGCACAATCCACATGCATATCGGGATCCTGCGCATTGCCCATAAATTCACGGAAAAAACCGTTGGGGCCATATAAACGAAGGTGATATTCATTGCCTTTAAAATTATTCAGCGGCCATTTTTCTGAAAGCGATTCGCCTGCGTTTACCGCAAAATGCCAGGTACGCACCGGCTCAAAAACCCGCTGGTTATTCTTCTCTCCTTCAAGCGAAACATATTCACCCGGTGCATATACATTAAACGGAGAACCGGCAGCTTTTTCACCAAACATTTCTTTCTTCGCTTCCATCTTTATTTCAAAACTTTTTTTATCCTTACTTAAAATGCCGTTTGCATACAACTGGTAAGGTAGCGGGTTTGCCGGTTTTGTTCCGGGTTCCTGCTGCGACATTAAAGATGAAGAGGAAGGATCGCGGTTAATTTGATCTATTTCTGTTCTGGTTAATTTTTTAAAATTGGATGGATCTTCTTTAAATTTTGCATTATAGATGGTTTCAACAAAAGGATCTCTTTTCAAAAAAGGCAACCGTTCCTGTTCTTTTTCATCAAAAACAGTGAACGCCGACGTAAGGTTTCCGCAAATAGCCCTGCGCCATTCACTGATGTTGGTTTCCTTTATATTCTTTTTAAATTTCTTGTTTAAGAATTCTTCGAGGAATTGCAGGGAAGAGGTGTGATCGAATACCTGCGAGCAAACTTTTCCGCCACGGCTCCACGGCGAGGCGATGATCATCGGCACCCTGAAACCCAGGCCAACAGGACCGCCGCGGGCTTCTTTTTTAGGAATACCATCACGCAGTTCATTTTCAAGCCGAATATATTCTTCACCGGTGTTATTGATGCCCGGCGAGCATTTGCCGGTCAACGGGTCTTTATGATCGGGAGCTATGAAAGGCGGGATATGATCGAAATAACCATCGTTTTCATCATAAGTAAGAATAAAAATGGTTTTCTTCCACACCTCAGGATTTTTAGTGAGTATATCCAGCACCTCCGAAACCAGCCAGGCGCCATACCAGGGTGCGCTCGGATGATCGGAAATATTTTGCGAAGGCACCAGCCATGAAACCGTAGGTAATTTACCGGTATCTACATCCTGCCTGAACTGGTAAAGCACATCACCTTTGGGAACAGGCAACTCACGCTCCACGCCGTTATCATCATACTTTAATGTGGTCAGCTCATGGTATTCCGGGTCAGCAGCGTTCGTGATAAATGCCTTATTGTAAATATTCTTTTGATATTGAGAAAGCTTTTCAAAATTTTCAGCGCTCCATTTTTGCAACTGCTCTTTTGCACTGCTTAATACTTCTTTCTTTTTTGCAATATCCTTTTGCAGCTTGTTATAATTTTTATCAGTTGAAGATGCTGCCGAAAGTTTGTCTTCCAATTCCTTTATTTCTTTTGGAAGTGTTTCAAGCTGCTTTTGCAAAGTTTGTACATACCGCGGATAAAACCGCACATTATACTGCGATAAAAACTCCAGCGGGTTACAGCCGAAATTAGAAAGCCATGCCCGCTCATCGCCGGTAAAACCGCCGCCGGCTGTAATATCATTCTGATAAACCTTCCAATCTATACCGTTTTCTTCCAGTCTTTCCGGGAAAGTTTTCCAGCGTGCTTCGCCATAAGGTATTT
>NZ_JBQCIT010000028.1:0-43776 GCF_051953455.1 Parafilimonas sp.
AATATGGTAAAACTGGCAACACTATTCGGATCGAGTTGCTGAAAACTACGCGGCACACCATCCACAATTACCAACGGTGCGGTATTGCCCGTGGTGCTAAAGCCACGTATTAAAATGGTTGAACCATCATAGCCGGGTTCACCACTGCCCTGCTTAAAAAGAACACCCGCCACACGGCCGCCCAACGCATTGCTGATGTTGGCAACCGGCGTGCTTTTTATTTCATCGCCTTTAAGGCTTGATACAGCAGCAGTAAGCGATGTTCTTTTTTGTGTGCCATAACCTACTACCACCACATCACTCAACATACTGTTTTCTCCTATTAACTGCACGGTTATTTCACCGCTTTCAGGTATGGCAACTTCCTGCGTTTTGAAACCGATATCGGATATTACCAGCACAGCAGTCTTATCAGGTACTGAAATGGTAAAATGCCCGGTGCTGTCGCTGATGGTGCCGGTATTTTTATTTTTTACACGAATACTGGCATCGGCAACCGGCATATTCTTTTCATCTACAATAACACCCTTTACCTGCACGGGTGACTGCGCATAAGTATTTAAATATGAACAAACAAAAAAGAGCAATAAAATTCGTTTCAGGTAAAGCAGCTTAGCATAATTGAGGATAGTGATATTTCTTGGCATAAGCAAAAGATTAGTATTCAAAATAACAGTTAACAGCAAGCCTTTTAAATGGATATTTTATTTAAAAAGATGGATTATTTTTTGGTACAAAAAGCAAATGCCAATAAGTGTAAAAACTACATAATGTTATTTCATTTCATCAGGATATTGCGCTGAAACGCCTGTAAACACTAATAACTCTTATTTCTGTTGCGGTATTCTTTTGGTGAAACATTCATAAGTTTGGAAAACATTCTTGAAAAATAATATTGATCTTCTATACCGAGGCTAAATGAGATTTCTTTGATGCTCATATTGGTAAAAAGTAAATACTGGCAGGCCTTTTGAATTTTAAGATGGTTGAAATAATCTATGGGGGAATATCCTGTTTCATTTTTAAAGACAGTTGAAAAATGCGACACCGAAAGATTGGAAGTATCCGCCAGGTCGCATAAGGCAAGCACCTCCCCTAATCTTTGCTTCATAAGCTCTATGGCAGTAGAAACCGCATTGAGTTTATTGGTTTGTGTGCCATTAAATTTTTCTTCATATAATAAGGAAGACAGGAAATGGTAGAAAATCATATTTACATAACGCAAAGTATCGTCGCTGTACCCCCTGTCCAATTGTTCGTAGATATCTTCAAAAAGCTTTATCCTGTTTTCATTATATGCGAGGTATGGTTTATAATCTTTTGAATGCTTTATTATGAGTTCAACAATATGTTTGGCAAGCGTACCGTTAAAATGCACCCAGTAAATTGTCCATGCGTCTTCTTCATCAGCGGCATAAATATGCGGTTCATTGGCCGGGATGGTTATGTATTGAGAAGGTTCAATCAGTATTTGTTTACCATTTATCTCCACCCAGCCATATCCTTCCACACAATAAATAAGAATATGCTGGTTGATGCCCTTTTCCCGCTCTACATAATGGTGAATAGCCTTTGGATAATAACCTATATCTGTAATATATATACCTTTTGTTAGTGGATCCTTTGTTAGAAAATCAGAAACAATCTTCCTTGGCAGCACAATCATTTGCTGGCCCTTGAACCCATGTTTTATTCTTTCGTTTTTAGTTTTCATATTGCTGAATCATAAAAAAAGCAACCGTTAAATAATCCATCATTATCATAAAATTCACTATTTTTTTTTTATTAATAACATCGAATTTCGGCCTACATCAATGCCTCTTAATTGCTGCCATTAACAGTAACGGTTAAACCTTAAAATAAATTTCTTTCTATATGAATGTAGAAGCCTGGGTTGAGAAAATTTTTATTCCTACGTATGAGGCGGGCAAGCCTGAAAAGAACCCGATGTTTTTAGAGAAACGTGTGTACCAGGGCAGCAGCGGCGTGGTTTATCCACATCCGGTTATTGAAAGCATCAGCAATGAAAAGATTGATAAAGAATATGAAGCTGTGTTTATAGAAAACAACTATTTAAAGATTATGATACTGCCTGAACTCGGCGGGCGCATTCAACGGGCTTATGATAAAGTGAAACAACGTGATTTTGTTTACTATAACCAGGTTATAAAACCGGCATTGGTAGGGCTTGCAGGCCCGTGGATATCCGGCGGTATTGAATTTAACTGGCCGCAACACCACAGGCCAAGCACATTCAGCGCTGTTGATTTCACTTTTGAAGCATTTGAAGACGGCAGCAAAACAGTTTGGGTAAATGAAACGGAAATGATGTTTCGCACAAAGGGCATGGCCGGTTTCACATTATATCCTGATAAAGCTTACCTGGAAATAAAGGGCAGGTTATTTAACGGCACTTCCTTACCCCAAACATTTTTATGGTGGGCTAACCCAGCAGTGAAAGTGAACGACAATTATCAATCTGTTTTTCCGCCGGATGTATATGCGGTGTTCGATCATGGCAAACGCGATGTAAGTGATTTTCCCATCGCAACAGGCACTTATTATAAAGTAAATTATGCACCGGGCACTGATATTTCAAAATACAAAAACATTCCTGTTCCCACATCTTATATGGCCATTCAATCGCAATATGATTTTATGGGTTGTTATGAAAATGATACACAGGCCGGCATGCTGCATGTAGCCGATCACCATATATCGCCGGGCAAAAAACAATGGACATGGGGCAACGGTGATTTTGGTTATGCATGGGACAAACAATTAACCGATGAAGACGGGCCGTACATTGAATTAATGACCGGCGTATTTACCGATAACCAGCCGGATTTTTCGTGGATGCAGCCCAATGAAATAAAAACATTCACGCAATACTTTATGCCCTATCACAGCATTGGGTATGTAAAAAATGCGACAAAGGATGCAGCTATAAATGTTGAATGGAATGACAAGGCATTAAACATAAAAGTTTATGCCACCTCAGTGTACAATAATGCCTTAATAATTGTTTTGTGTGATGAGGTAGAAGTAAAAAGATTTATCGCTGATCTATCGCCCGCAGGCATTTTCAATGAAACAATTATTGTAACAGCAAAAGATGATAAAACAAACTGGAAGGTAAGCGTATTGGATAATAATGGAAACGGGCTGGTTTCTTATCAGCCTTTGCCTGTAAATAAAAAAGAAATACCTGCGGCGGCTACTGCAGCAAAATTGCCGCAGGAAATTGAACAGGTTGAAGATCTATTTTTAAACGGTTTGCACCTGGAACAATACCGGCATGCAACATTTAATCCGATGGATTATTATGATGAAGGATTAAAAAGAAGTCCGGGCGATGTACGTTGCAACAATGCGAAAGGGCTGCTGTTATTGCGCCGCGGGCAGTTTGCAAAAGCAGCACCTTATTTTAAAACAGCTATTGCAACGCTTACGAAACGCAACCCTAATCCATATAATGGTGAGCCTTATTATAACCTTGGGTTAAGCCTTGCATTGCAGGAACAATATAACGAAGCTTATGATGCTTTTTTCAAAGCCACATGGAATGATGCCTGGCAGCATGCTGCATTTTTATGGCTGGCAAGGATTGCGGCACATCAACACAAAACCGGTGATGCATTACAGTTAGCCGAAAAATCACTGATAAAAAATTATCACAGCAATACCACAAGGCATTTAAAAGCAGCTTTGCTGCGAAAGAAAAAATTATTGAAGGACTGCATTACGCTGTGTGATGAAAGCATAAGAATTGATGCATTCAATTTTGGCTGCATTTATGAAAAATACCTGGCCGAAAGGTGCCAGACTTCTGATGACGCAGCCAGCCAACCTGACGCTTCATTAAACAGTCTGTTTCAGTTAATGCGCTATGCAGAAAATAATTTCCTGGAACTTGCTTTACAGTATGCACACGCCGGCATGTATGAAGATGCTATCGCCTTGCTTTCATCGTACATCATTCACCGTTCAGAGCAGAAGAATACAACAGGAATAATAACGCCGATGGTACATTACTACCTTGGATGGCTGCATAAGCAAAACGGCAATACCGAAGAAGCATTAAAATATTTTGAAGCAGCTGCCAGCCATAGTGCTTCTATTGTCTTCCCTAATAAAATCGAAGAAATAATCATCCTCCAGGCTGCTATTGTAATAAACCCTTCGGATACAAAAGCCAGTTATTACCTGGGCAATCTCTGGTATGATAAACGGCAGTATGACGAAGCGATTGAATGCTGGGACAGATGCATCCGGCTTGACAACAATTTTGCAACGCCATACCGTAACCTCGCCATTGCTTATTTCAATAAAAGAAACAACCCGCAAAAAGCACTGCAATACCTGGAGAAAGCATTTGAATCAGATGATACAGATGCAAGGGTTTTGATGGAACTTGATCAGTTCTATAAAATTTTAAACAGGCCTTTTAAAGAAAGGCTGAACCTGCTTGAAAAATATATACAGCTTGTTGAGCAAAGAGATGATTTATATATCGAAAGAATTACTTTATACAACAATCTTCAGCATCACACTAAAGCAAAACAACTATTGGCCGAAAGGCAGTTTCACCCATGGGAAGGCGGTGAAGGAAAAGTAACGGGCCAGTATCTGATATGCCATACAGAGCTGGCAAAACAGGCGATATTAAACCAGCAGTATAATGACGCATTGATGCTATTAAATGCAGCAAGAAACTATCCTGATAATTTAGGCGAAGGAAAATTATATGGCGTGCAGGAAAACGACCTGGATTATTTAACGGCCTGTGCTTACGAAGGCCTGAATGTAAAAGAAAAAGCAGTTGCATTGTTTAAAAAAGCAACCATTGGCATAAGCGAACCCGTACAGGCAATTTATTATAACGATCCGCAACCGGATAAGATATTTTACCAGGCCTTGGCATGGATAAAATTAGGCGATCCTGCAAAAGCCCGGAGCATCTTCAACAGGTTTATACAATTTGCCGAAGACCATATAAACGATGAAATGCGCATTGATTATTTCGCGGTTTCCTTGCCTGATATGCTGGTGTTTGATATTGACCTGAACAAACGCAACAGGCAGCATTGTGATTATTTAACCGGGCTGGGCAATATCGGCCTGGGTAATTATGAAAAGGGCAAGTCCTTTCTTGAAAAGGTGTTGGAAAAAGATATCAATCACCAGGGCGCGGCAATTTACCTGCGCATGATACATTTTATACAACAAACAACAGCCATTCATCAAACCACATCATAATTTAAAATTATACAGCCATATTAAATAAAATATCATGAAGTTATTTGCTGCCATTTGTGTGTGTGCTTTATGCATATGTTTTCAATATGTACATGCAGGCAATCAAAAAAAACCGGATGGTGATGTTATTGCTGAAACGGATAATCCCAGGGGATGGATCATTCATACAAAATCATCCGCATATCAATTGATCCTGACAAAGGATAACAAAGTACAACAGGTATATTACGGGCCTAATGAGCAATCTTCTTTCAAACAAAAAAACCCGCAGTGGGTTGATAATATGGATGAGATACCGGTAAGGGGCGCTTTTGCCAACAAAACGCCCCTGCTGGAAGCGGTATTCTCAGATGGTGTGAGAGACTGCGGATTAATTTTTGCGGATGCTGCTATTCTATCGGTTAATGGCAGGCAAACCTTAAGAATATTACAGAAAGATGTTTACTATCCTTTGGAAGTAACTTCCTATATACGCGTGTTACCTGAATTTGATATTATAGAAAAATGGGTTGAAGTAAAAAACACGGGAAAAAAATCTGATATCAATATTGAAAATCTGCAGTCGGCTTCCATAAGCCTGCCCGCTAATCAATACATACTTACGCATATGGCAGGCAGTTGGGGACATGAATTTCAGCTACAAAGCACCGCATTAACCACCGGAACAAAAACACTGCAGGCAAGGGATTTTAAATCATTCACTAATCCTAACTGGTTTATGGTGAGGCCTGCAACTACACAGCAAAATACAAGCGGTGCGGCTTGGTTTGGCACACTGCAATATAGTGGCAACTGGCGTATAGACTTTGATATGGGTTATAATGACAGGTTACAAATAATTGGTGGCATTAATTTCTGGGATACTAAATGGACCCTTAAGCCCGGAACAATATTGAAGTCACCAAAATTTATTGCAGGTTTTACAAATTCAGGCAGTGAAGGTGCTTCTGAAAGCTTAAGAAATTATATAGCCAAAACAATTTTACCAAAGCAATGGAAAGATAAACCAAAGCCGGTACTATATAACAGTTGGTATGCCACTACTTTTAATGTAAACGAAGAACAGCAGCTTGCACTTGCAAAAGTGGCTAAAGATATAGGTATTGAATTGTTTGTGATTGATGATGGCTGGTTTAAAGGACGTATTGATGACAAAGGAGGCCTGGGCGACTGGACGGTTGATAAGAAAAAATTTCCGAACGGTTTGCAACCGATGATAAAAAAGATAAATGATATGGGAATGGATTTCGGTATCTGGATTGAACCGGAAATGGTAAATCCCAACAGCGATCTTTACCGGGCACATCCTGACTGGGCCTTCTCTTTTCCACATCGCACATCGCATGAAATGCGCAACCAGCTTATGTTAAACTTAGCCAGGGAAGATGTATTTCAATACCTGTTAAAATCTTTTACTGCCCTGCTGGATGAAAACAATATCAAATTTATTAAATGGGATCATAACCGTACGCTCACAGAACCCGGCTGGGCAGATGCGCCAATAGAAATGCAACGGGAAGTGCGCGTAAGGTATATAGATAATTTATACAGGCTGATAGATACGCTGCGCAGCCGTTTTCCTGATGTACAGTTTGAAGATTGTTCAAGCGGCGGTGGACGCGTTGACCTGGGCATGTTATCCCGCATGGACCAGGCCTGGGCAAGTGATAACACAGATCCTGTGGACCGTTTGTTTATACAGTATGGTTTTCTAAGCGCTTTTCCCGCAAACACCATGGTGGCCTGGGTTACAGATGAAGACTGGCATAAACAAAGTCCTCCACTCGATTACAGGTTTGACGTTTCCATGGCTGGTGTTTTAGGTGTTGGCACCGATATTACAAAATGGAACGATGAAGAAAAGAAAATTGCCAGAGAAAAAATTGCACGTTATAAAGAAATCCGTTCGCTGGTTCAGCTTGGAAATTTATATCGTTTAAAATCTCCTTTTAAAGAAAACAAAACATCCCTGGAATATGTATCAGCCAACCGTTCTTCGGCAGTGGTATTTTGTTATAACATGGCAGAATACCTGGATGGAAGTATAGCTGGAACAAGCGCTGATCAATCTTTAAAATTACAGGGCCTGAACGCAGAAGCCTTTTATAAAATACCACAATTGGATAACCAGGTTTATAAAGGAGATTTTTTAATGAGCATCGGTATTGCCTGGCCGCTGAAAGGTGCTTATAAAAGTTTGATCCTTGATGTGCAGGAAGTAAACAAGTAGCCAAAAGCATATAGCGCCAGGTACTATTTATACTTTAGGATTAATTAACCAATAAAACGTTTTGCATGCTGTTTATTAAAAAGTATTTACCGTTATTTATTGCCATTCAACTGATAGCTTCTTATTCAGTATTGGCGCAACAGTCACCTGGTAATGTTATTGACCTTAAGGGAACATGGTATTTTAAATTAGACAGTACCGATGCCGGGGAAAAAGAAGAATGGTTCAATAAAAACCTGGCTGATAAAATTGTGCTGCCGGGTTCCTTAACCACCAACAATATTGGCAGCGATATTTCCATAAATACACACTGGACAGGCGATATTGTTGATTCTTCTTTTTTTAAAAATCCGGAATATGCAAAATACCGGGAACCAGGCAATTTCAAAATTCCTTTTTGGCTGCAGCCAACAAAGTATTATAAAGGTGCAGCATGGTATCAGAAAGAAGTAACCATCCCTGCATCATGGAATAAAAAACATATAACATTGTTTTTAGAGAGATGCCATTGGAAAACCACGGTTTGGGTTGATGGCGGCAAAACAAATTCACAAATGAGTCTTGGCGCTCCGCATGAATATGACCTGTCGGCACTGCTTTCACCGGGAAAACACCGCATTACCATTTGTGTTGATAACCGCGTTCATGAAGTAAATGTAGGTTCAAATTCACACAGTATTTCAGATCATACGCAAAGCAACTGGAATGGCATGGTTGGTAAACTAATGCTGATAGAACAACCGGTATTGCATATTGAAAACGTAAAACTCTTTCCTGATATTCATAAAAAGCAGGTCACTGCTGTAATTGATTATAAAAAGAATAATAACGCGTTGATAAAAGCACAAATCAATTTAAAAGCAACATCAGGCAATAAAAATGCGGAAACATTAAAAGCTTTATCTGTTGAAAAAGATTTAAAAGAAAATACGGGCAGCATCAGCATTACGTATCCAATGGGTAATGCGCCTTTGCTGTGGGATGAATTCAATCCTGATTTATATAACATGCATATCAGTTTGCAATCGGGCAATGAAAGTGATGAAAAAGATATTGCCTTCGGCATGCGGGAATTTGTAACAGATAAAACACAGTTTATCATCAATGGCCGACCCATATTTTTACGCGGTACTTTGGAGTGCGCCGTTACACCAGTTACCGGTTATCCTTCAACAGAAAATGATTTCTGGAAAAATATATTCACAGTTGCTAAATCCTACGGATTAAATCATCTGCGCTTTCATTCCTGGTGCCCGCCGGAAGCGGCTTTTGATGCAGCCGACAGTGCAGGATTTTATTTACAGGTTGAATGCTCATCGTGGGCAAATCAGGGCGCAACTATTGGTGATGGCGCACCGCTTGATACTTTTATTTATAACGAAAGCGAACGCATTATAAACAACTTCGGTAACCATCCTTCCTTTTGTATGATGACGTATGGTAATGAACCGGCGGGCAAACATCATAAAGAATATCTTACAAAGTTTGTTGAATACTGGAAGCAAAAAGATAACCGGCATTTATACACTTCTGCAAGTGGCTGGCCGGTGATTGATGAAAATGATTATAACAGTACACCCGATCCGCGCATACAGGCGTGGGGCGCAGGTTTAAAAAGTATTATCAACAGTCAGCCGCCATCCACATCTTATGACTGGAGTAACATTATTTCTAAATGGCAGCATCCAACGGTGAGCCATGAAATTGGACAGTGGTGCGTGTATCCTGATTTTAAAGAAATAGAAAAATATACCGGTGTATTAAAAGCAAAAAACTTTGAGATATTCAGGGATTTTTTGAAGGAACACGGCATGCAACATTTAGAAGATTCGTTTCTGCTGGCCTCAGGAAAATTACAGGCGCTTTGTTACAAAGCAGATATTGAAGCGGCCTTACGCACGAAAGGTTTCGGTGGTTTCCAGTTATTGGGTTTGAATGATTTTCCGGGACAGGGGACAGCATTGGTAGGCGTGGTAAATGCGATGTGGGGCGATAAAGGTTACATTAATGGAAAAGAATACAGCCGTTTTTGTAATAATGTAGTTCCGCTGGTAAGGTTTCCAAAAATGATATATACCAACGATGAAACCATTTCAGCGCCGGTTGAAATAGCCAACTATGGCAAAGCAGAAATAAAAAATGGTAAAGCAGGCTGGCTGATAAAAAATAAAGAAGAAAAAGTTTTGTTTCATGGAATATTAAATGCTGCTGATATTGCTTTCGGCAATGGTATTAATATCGGCGAAATAAAAGCATCGCTGTCTTCTGTTACAACCGCTGAGCAATTAACGGTAGAAGTAAGTGTAAATGATTATAAAAACACCTGGGAAATTTTTGTATATCCCAAACAATTACCCGAAGTGCAAAATGTTTATACAACACAAACGTTAGATGAAAAAGCTTTGCAGGTTTTAAATAATGGCGGCAATGTATTGTTGAATTTAAAACAGGGCACACTTGCAAAAAATAAAGGCGGTGATATTCCCATTGGCTTTTCCAGCATTTTTTGGAATACTGCCTGGACGCATGGGCAGGCGCCGCATACGCTTGGTATTTTATGCAATCCAAAACATGCGGCTTTAAAATATTTTCCAACAGAATATTATTCAGATTATCAATGGTGGGATGCCACGAGCCACTCCAATGCCATTATGCTGGATAGTGTTGCAAAGCACATTCAGCCTATTGTAAGGGTAATTGATGACTGGTTTACGGCAAGGCCATTAGGTTTATTATTTGAATGCAAAGCTGGAAAAGGCAAGTTGATTGTTTCAGGCATTGACCTCACAGCAAATATGGAAGAACGGCCTGAAGCAAGGCAGTTATTGTATAGTTTAGAAAAATATATGGCTTCAGATAAATTCAATCCAACACAACAGATAAGTATTGAAAATATTCAAAGTTTGACGACTGAAACGCCCATGTAAATATTTTATAGATAAGCAGGGCGCGCAATGAGGCGTTCAGCGAGACCGCTGAAAAACAAAAATTACACGAATGAAAAATTATAACAGTACTTATATAATCGGCATATCATTTATATCGGCGCTTGGAGGATATTTATTTGGGTTTGACTTTGCGGTTATTGCAGGCGCTTTACCTTTTCTGCAGCAGCAATTTGGTTTAGATGCTTACTGGGAAGGTTTTGCAACCGGCAGCCTCGCACTGGGCGCTATTATTGGCTGTTTAATAGCAGGCAATATTGCAGATAAATTAGGCCGTAAAAAAGGCCTGCTCGTTGCAGCGGCATTATTCTTTGTATCATCTTTATGCATGGCCTTTTCGGTTAATAAAGATATATTCATAGCATCACGTTTTTTGGCAGGTATCGGTGTGGGTATGGCATCCATGCTTTCGCCTATGTATATCGCGGAAATTGCTCCGCCAGATGTAAGGGGCAGGATGGTCGCCATCAACCAGCTTACTATTGTTATTGGGATTCTGATTACCAACATTGTAAATTATAGTTTACGAAATATGGGCGAAGATGCATGGCGCTGGATGTTTGGCCTCGGAACAATTCCATCAGGATTATTTTTTATAGGTGCATTGGCATTACCTGAAAGCCCGCGATGGCTTTTAAACGTTTCAAGGAAAGAAGAAGCAGCAAAAGTTTTAAGAAAGATTGGCAACAATGTTTTTGCAGAAACTACTTTGGCATCCATTCAATCATCATTAACCGGAAATTCAAAACAAGGTTATGCCGCTGCATTTAAGAAAGGTGTTTTACCTGCTGTAATGATTGGGATCGGGCTTGCTGTTTTTCAACAGCTATGCGGTATTAATGTGGTATTTAATTATACACCGCGCATCTTTCAAAGCATTGGTGTATCGCAGGACAATCAATTATTACAAACCGTTTTCATCGGCATAGTAAACCTCGTTTTTACACTACTCGCTATGTTACTGGTGGATAAACTTGGCCGCAAACCTTTAATGCTTATCGGCTCGGCAGGCTTATGTATTTTATATATTGTTGTTGTACGCATGTTAGCCGCAGGTTCAACAACGGTATCATGGTTTTTATTATCATCCATTGGCGTATATGCAATGAGTTTAGCACCGGTAACGTGGGTACTCATATCGGAAATATTTCCTAATAAAGTGCGTGGCGTGGCAACATCTATTGCCGTATTAAGTTTGTGGGCTGCCTATTTCATTCTTGTATTTACATTCCCGGTTTTGTTTGACAAACTTGGCGATAAAACATTCTATATCTATTCAGCAATATGCCTGATAGGTTTTGTTTTTGTTTATTTTAAAGTAAAGGAAACAAAGGGCAAAACGCTTGAAGAACTGGAAACGGTTTTTCATTAACCCTGAAGAGTTATCATCGGAACAAGTGTTTTGATTACGCCGAGGCCTAATATTTCTTCTCCGGCATGTTCAGGTGCGTGCAAAAAATGTCCGGTATCGGACAGTTTATTAGATATCCATTTCTAAATCATTTAAAAACAGGCATTTATGTCTTGGCATTGGCATTGTAATTTATTGCAGTGCTAAGTGTGCTTTTAGTAAAACTAAAGCTGCTGTATTCGTAAACAGATTTGAAAGGCGGTAGAATAAAACAATGTGACAATGATAAATCAGCCAAATCATATATCGGCTTTTATGTTTAAGAATTATTTCAAAACCACATTCAGAAATTTATGGAAGCGTAAAGGGTACAGCTTCCTGAACATTTTTGGGTTGACTGTAGGTATTACCTGTGCTGCTTTGATTTTTTTATGGGTGGAAGATGAAGTTAGCTTCAATCACAATTTTGCGAAGCGTGATTATCTATATCATGTTATGCAAAATGAAAAAAATGATGCAGGCATATCTACCAATGGTTCTACACCTGGCCCCCTCGCTGCAGCATTGAAAGCTGATATTCCAGGCATTGTTAATAGTGGCCGTCTTAGCTGGGCAATGGACGAACTGGCCATGGTGGGTGATAAAGCTATTAAAGAAAATGGGATGTACGCAGATCCTTCGGTTCTTTCAATGTACACATTATCTTTTATTTATGGAAACGCAACCTCAGCACTAAATAACCCTAACGATGTTGTGATTAGTGAATCAATGTCTAAGAAATTTTTCGGCAACAGCAATCCTGTTGGCAAAACGATAAAGATGAATGCAAAAGCCGCATACAGTGTCGATGGATTATATAAAGTAACAGGTGTGTTCAAAGATTTGCCTGCCAATTGTTATTATAAATTTCAATGGCTTTCACCCTACACAACCTGGGAAGATGCAAACACATGGTTAAAGCCCTGGAGCAATAATCTTACAGAAACAATTGTTGAATTATCACCAACCGCTGATCCTGCATCCATCAATCAAAAATTAAAAAACTATTTAAGCACTAAGGTTGATGGAAACACTGCCCAATGTTTTTTGTTCAGCATGAACGATTGGCACCTGCGCAATAATTTTGTAAACGGTGTGCAGGATGGCGGTAACATAAAATATGTAAAACTATTTTCAACCATAGCGCTCATCATACTGCTTATTGCATGCATCAATTTTATGAATCTCGCAACTGCGCGTTCTGAACAACGCGCTAAAGAAGTGGGCGTTCTTAAAGTAATGGGCGCAGGCAAAAAAAGTTTGATCGGAAAGTTTATCAGCGAATCTTTATTAATGTCGTTTATTGCTGTATTGCTTGCTGTCGCTATGTTGTATGCGATATTACCCTTTTACAATAATCTTGTTCAAAAACAATTATCACTTGACTTATTGAACCCCCTTCATATTAGCAGTTTGTTAGCCATTGGTCTAATCGCCGGATTAATTGCGGGCAGCTATCCTGCATTTTATCTATCATCGTTCAACCCGGTTAAGGTATTAAAAGGTATTAAGCTAAAAAGTTCAGGCGCCGTTATCTTCATTCGCAAAGGTCTTGTAATAACGCAGTTTACTGCATCTGTTATCCTCATCATTTCCACCATTATTGTCTACAAACAGGTGCAGCATATAAGAGACAGAGATCTTGGTTATAATAAAAACAATTTGATCTACATGAACCTGCAGGGCAACATGAAAGATCATTTCAACCAAATAAAAAATGATCTTATTGCAACAGGTTACGTTGAGAATGCTGCAACGAGTTTGCATGATGCATTGCACGTGTATAGTTACGGAAATGGATTTAGCTGGAAGGGAAAAGATCCTAACAGCAAGTTGGCTGTCCATTCAAATGTGGTAAGCGCTGAATATTTATCTACTATGCGCATGAAGTTGATGGATGGCAGGGATTTTTATGATGGCAATATAGACAGCACAAATGTCATCATTAATGAAAGTATGGCAAAGATCATGGGAAAGCAAGGCAAGTTGGGAAGCATCATCAATACAGGCAAACACAATTTAACTGTAGTGGGCATTATAAAAGATTTTATTTACAATGATGTGTATGGTGAAGGTAAGCCGCTTGTTTTATTCAATGGTAATTATTCATCTACGGTAATGGCGGTGCTATTTAAGCCCAACGTAAATCTTTCTGTGGCTTTACAAAAAACAGGTGATGTATTGAAAGCAGAAAATCCAGACTTCCCGTTTGAATACCATTTTGCAGATAAAGATTTTGATGAAATGTTTTCTTCTGAAACACTGATTGGTAAACTCGCCGGTGTGTTTGCAATGCTCGCAATTCTTATTTCATGCCTTGGTTTATTCGGGTTAGCAGCATACACTGCAGAGCGCCGCACAAAAGAAATTGGTGTGCGCAAAGTATTAGGGGCTTCTGTTGCAGGACTTACAGGATTACTCGCAAAAGAATTTTTACAATTGGTTACTGTTTCGTGCATCATTGCTTTTCCAATTGCATGGTGGTTCATGCATAATTGGCTGCAAGACTATGCATACAGGACAACCATACAATGGTGGATGTTCGCATTGGCAGGGCTGATTGCTTTATTAATTGCATTAATAACAGTGAGTTTTCAATCTATAAAAGCAGCGCTAGCAAATCCCGTGAAGAGCTTGAGAGCGGAATGAAAACGTGAATGGTGAGTGGGCAATGGGAATAAGCAAAACAGGTTAGTAAGCTAAACTATATAAATCGTGGTCAAAAATTATTTCAAAACAATCTGGCGTAGTTTATTGAAGAATAAATTTTATTCATTCATAAACATCATTGGTCTAACCATTGGAATGGCAAGCGCTATTCTTATTTTATTATGGATACAAAACGAATTGAGCCACGACAGGTTTTATAAAAAAACAGATCGTATTTATGTTGCCAACAACCGCGATAAAGTAAATGGCAAAATAATGGCGTGGCACACAACACCCGCACCTTTAGGTCTGGCTGTAAAAAAAGATTATCCTGAAGTGGAAGACGTTGTTCGGGTGCAGGAATATGCTGCAAACTTTTTATTAACTGCAGGGGATAAGCATTTTAGTTTACATGGTGAATTTGCTGACACAGGTTTCTTTAACATGTTTAGTTTTCCGTTGCTGGAAGGCAATGCATCTACAGCTTTGAGCAAACCAAATAATATTGTGTTAACCAAACAACTTGCAGTAAAATTATTTGGTAATGATAATGCTGTTGGTAAAACAGTTCGCATAGACAGCTCTGATTATTTTACTGTTTCTGCCGTAATGAAAGATTTAACTTCTAACACACGTTTCAACTTTGAATATGTGTTGCCGTGGGATTATGCTGTGCGTAAACACATGATTGATAGTAACTGGAACAACAATAACATTTTCACTTACATTTTATTAAAACCAAACGCATCACAGGCAGCATTCGATACGAAACTTAAAAACATCACGATTGAGCATACAAAGGGAACAGCTTATCCATCAACTACGCAAGTATTTACACAGGCATTAAAAGACACCTGGTTGTACGATAAAGAAGAAAATGGAAATTATGTTGGCGGAAGAATTGAGCGTGTAAGATTATTTGCAATTATTGCGGCACTGATTTTAATTATTGCCTGTATCAACTTTATGAATCTTTCAACTGCACGAAGTGAAAAACGTAGTAAAGAAGTAGGCATACGAAAAGTAGCAGGTGCACAAAGAAGTGCACTGGTTGTTCAGTTTATTGCAGAAAGTATTTTGCTCGCTTTAATAGCTGGAGTTTTTGCCATCATGATTGTTCAGTTGGCGTTACCTGCTTATAATAATGTGTTAGGCTTAAAGTTGTTTATTGATTTTCACAGTGCAAGCAATTGGCTGTTTGCATTGGCTTTTATTTTATTTACAGGTTTGATTGCCGGCATTTATCCTGCATTATATCTTTCATCATTCCTTCCGGTAAAAGTTTTAAAAGGCACTTTCAAATCTTCTAACAAAGTTGTTACGCCACGTAAAGTGCTTGTTGTATTGCAATTCACTTTTGCAATTATGCTCATCATATCAACCATGATTATAAAAAACCAGATTGATTACGCACAAAAAAGAGATATGGGTTATTCAAAAGATAATCTTGCTTTTATAATTGAATTTGGTGATGCGCATAGAAATTATGAGTTGATAAAAAGAGATTTGATTTCAAGCGGCGCTGCTACTGCAGTTGCGCAAACAAGCGCACCAATGACGGAGAGTTGGGGTGATAGCTGGGGTTTTGAATGGAATGGAAGCACAGAAGATGATAAAAAGATTGACTTTAATATGTTTAGTGCTGATGAAGATTTTCAAAAAGCAATCGGCGTTAAAATAATTGAAGGTCGCGGGATTGATGCATATACATATAAAACAGATTCAAGTGCATGCTTATTGAACGAAGCATCTGTTAAAGCGATGCGTTTGAAAAATCCGATCGGTACTATTATTAGAAATGGAAGTGATAGTTTGCATGTAGTTGGAATAATAAAAGATTTTATTTTGGGTACACCTTATGAACCCATTCAGCAAATGATTATTGTCGGACCGATATTTAGTGGTCATGTTATCAACTTTAAATTAAATCCTAATCCATCCATTGCAGCAAGTCTTAAAAAAGCGGAAAGGGTATTCCAGCAATATAATCCTCAATATCCTTTTAATGTTCGTTTTTATGATGAAGAATACGACAAGAAATTTCATGATGAAAAGCAAACAGCAATATTAGCGGGCTTGTTTGCAGCACTTACTATTTTCATTTCCTGTCTCGGATTATTAGGACTTGCTGCTTACGTTGCGCAAACACGCATCAAAGAAATTGGCGTTCGAAAAGTGTTAGGCGCAAGTGTGCAAGGCATCGTTGCATTATTATCAAAAGACTTTTTGATGTTAGTGCTTATTTCATTTGTGATTGCTTCACCTGTTGCGTGGATGATAATGCATAAATGGCTCGCTTCTTATTCTTACAGGGTAAACATTTCAATTTGGGTTTTTGTAATTGCAGGATGCTTGTCTGCAGCGATTGCATTTATAACAGTAAGTTTCCAGGCAATAAAAGCAGCAATAGCGAATCCAGTGAAGAGCTTGAGAACGGAATAGTGAATATCATGAAGCTCATGACTTATAGAGACATCAAAAATCAACTTCTATGTTCAAAAATTATTTTAAAACAGCGTGGAGAAGTTTATTGAGAGGAAAAAGTTTTTCTCTTATCAATATTAGTGGTCTTGCCATTGGAATGGCAGGAGCAATACTTATTTTATTATGGCTGCAAAACGAAATAAGCTTTGATAAGTTTCACACGAATAAAGATAATTTGTACCAGTTGTATGGGTTAGGTTCGAATGTAGATGGACATCAACAGGAAATTGGTATTGTATCGCAACCCATTGGTCCTTTTTTAAAACAAAATTATCCGGAGGTAGAAGCAACCACAAGGGTAAGCGATGTTAACAGCTTTTTGTTTACTGCAAATAATAAAAGTTTTACCGGCATTGAAGGTGACTTTGTCGATCCATCCTTTTTGCAAATGTTTACTTTTCCTTTGATTGAAGGAAATAAAAATGAACAGTTAAAAAATGTTTATTCAATTTCTATCACACAAAAACTTGCAAAAAAATTATTTGGTAATGAAGAGGCGATTGGAAAAATTATCCGGATAGACAGCGTTGATAATTTTACAGTGACAGGTGTATTGAAAGATCTTCCGCCAAACACTGAATTTGATTTTGAGTATTTATTATCGTGGGATTATTTAAAAAAACTCGGTTGGAATAATGACAATTGGCTTAGTAACAATACATTCACTTTTGTTCAATTAAAACCTAATGTAAATGCAGATGCTTTTTCTGATAAAATAAAAAATGTTACCAAAGTTCAGTCAGGTCGCAATGATGTATGGACACATTTCATTTATCCGCTTAGCAAATGGCATTTGTACAGCAATTTTGAAAATGGAAAACCTGCAGGTGGTCGCATTGATACTGTTCGTGTATTTGGAATTATTGCAGCATTTATTTTATTGATCGCCTGTATCAATTTCATGAACCTGAGTACGGCAAGAAGTGAAAAACGTGCAAAGGAAGTTGGAATTCGCAAAGTTGCCGGCGCAGGAAAAAGTTCATTGATCGGTCAATTTATTGTTGAAGCATTTCTAACCGCATGCATTGCCGGTGCAATTGCATTGCTGATCGTTCAATTAACATTGCCATCATTCGATACGTTAATCAATGCACAACTTTCCATTCCGTATAATAATTTTTATTTCTGGCTCAGTGCATGTGGCTTTATAGTATTAACAAGCTTACTCGCCGGAAGCTACCCTGCATTTTATCTTTCTTCATTCAGACCGGTCAGCATATTTAAAAAACAATTTAAGAAAACGCAATCAGCCATATCTCCGCGAAAGGTATTGGTAGTGTTGCAATTTACTTTCGCCATTATTTTAATCGTCTCAACCATTGTTGTGCGCAATCAACTTCAATATGCACAGGACAGGGATAAAGGTTATTCAAACAATAATTTAATCCAGGTAGATTTTGTTGGTGATATTGATAAAAATTATTCATTGATAAAACAAGATATTCTCAATTCAGGTATCGCATCTTCTGTAACAAAAACCATGACCGGCATAACCGAAGGCGGAGCACATTCATGGGGATTCAGATGGCCAAATGAAACTCCGGCAGATACCAACACAACAATTACTTTATACAGTGAAGATGCAGATCTTGTAAAAACTGCAGGCATACATTTGATCGAAGGAAGAGATATTGATATCAATAAATATCCTACAGATAGTTTTTCCGTTTTACTGAATGAAACAGCAGTAAAAGTAATGGGCTTTAAAAACCCTGTAGGTCAAATAATCAATAACCCTTTTGATAAAATAAACTGGCGAGTTGTGGGTGTTGTAAAGAACTATGTCGAAGGCTCTCCCTATGAAAGAATCCCTCCCACGATCATTTTGGGTCCTGGCAATTCATGGTTTAATACAATGCATATAAAATTCAATCCAAATTATTCAACAACCGATGCTCTTGCAAAAACGGCGTTGATATTTAAAAAATATAATCCGGCTTATCCTTTCGATTACCAATTTGTGGATGAAGAATACGCAAAAAAATTTGATGATGAGCAACGCACTAAAACAATGGCTGGCTTGTTTGCATTCCTTGCCATTTTTATTTCATGTTTAGGTTTGTTTGGTTTGTCTGCATACGTAGCTGAAAGCCGGATAAAAGAAATTGGCGTACGCAAAGTACTTGGCGCAACTGCTTTCAACATAACGAAATTGTTATCGCTCGATTTTATAAAACTTGTTTTTGTTTCCATCATCATTGCAACACCAGTTGCATGGTATGCAATGAATAAATGGCTGCAAGATTATGTATACAGAATTAATATAAGCTGGATGATATTTTTTATTGCAGGATCATTGGCTATTACAATTGCATTGATAACAGTAAGCTTTCAATCTATCAAAGCAGCTATAGCAAATCCGGTGAAGAGTTTAAGAACGGAATGAATAGTTAGCAGCCAAGGGCAGGCAGTCTCATATAACTTATAACATATTTATTGAACCTATAGGCATGTTTAAAAATTATTTTAAGATAGCTGCAGCATCCTGCTATCTTAATTTTTTTACCTGGCCATCGGAGTCACTTTTTCATTGCTGATTGGCATGTATGTTTTCAATCAATACTTGGCGATAAAACATTCTATATCTATTCAGCAATATGCCTGATAGGTTTTGTTTTTGTTTATTTTAAAGTAAAGGAAACAAAGGGCAAAACGCTTGAAGAACTGGAAACGGTTTTTCATTGATCAAAACCAGGAGGCAAACTTTATCCAGCTATCATTTACTGTTAAGAGCTATCATTTACTGTTAAGTTGTTCTGCCAGCCCGATAAGAAGTCCTTCGGCACTGCGGATATAGCAAAGACGATAAGCGTTTTCGTACTGAACTACTTCACCAACAAGTTGCGCACCATGGCCGGCGAGCCTGGACAGCAATTCATCTACGTCCTCAACAGCAAACATTACGCGAAGATAGCCGAGCGAGTTTACCGGGGCTGAACGATGATCTGAAGCAATGGCCGGGGCAAGAAATTGTGAAAGCTCAAGGCGGCTATGTCCATCCGGGGTCACCATCATAGCAATTTCTACGCGCTGTGAACTTAGCCCGGTAACCCGGCCGGCCCATTCACCTTCAATGGTAGCCCGCCCTTCAAGCTTCAACCCTATTTCAAGAAAAAAAGGGATGGCCTTTTCGAGCGATTCTACAACGATGCCAACATTATCCATCCTTAGCAACCTGTTTTTTACCATGTTTTTTATTTTAAAAATGATAATTTTTATTCAAAAAGTACCTTTTATTAAGTGCATCGGCCAGAAAATGGAGCAGCAACTGCTGTGCTTAAAGATAGGTTTATCTTTTTGACAACCATAACCCTTCAAAGAAATGATAAGACAGGTCATACACTTTTTGCCAATTTTGTTCGGCCACCGGGCCGGGCCGGGTAATATGTCCCGCTTCGCCGGGTAATATCGTTAGAGTGGCATCTTTTATACCGGAAGCATACAGCTCAGCATTTAATTCTTTGGGCGCCACCACGTCTGTTTCTCCAGCCACAATATATACCGGCACATCAATATCGCTTAAGCCCTCTTTTGTAAACCCCTGCCCTATTGCCGGTGCGAGTGCAAATACACCCTTAATCCGGCGATCTTTATAACTATCCCCTGAATGGGCCAGCGATGCTTGTAATATGCTGTTTTTCCCAAGCAGTTCTATATATCTTTCTACCGAATTTCTGACCTGTGGAGACAAATTTTTTGTATCAGAAGATGCCTGAAGCGATTCCAGGTTCAGTCTTGCCCCGGCCACTGCAATCGCCGTGTAGCCTCCCAGCGAAAATCCTGCTACTGCAATTTTCGCTGTATCAATACGTGGGCCGAATAAAGAATCTGCCAACAGGGAAGTAAGCACCGCTGAAACATCCTGTGGCCGCTGCCACATTTGTTGGTCAGACAGGGAAAGAAAACCCGTTTCAGCATTCTCTGTTGAATCTCCCCTATGCTCTATGGCAGCAACGATATATCCCCTGGCGGCAAGATAAAAAGCCCATGCTGCGAGATCCATTGCCATTCCCCCTGATCCGTGCGACAACAGTATTAATGGATATTTTTCCGGTCCTGTTACAAATGCACCGCTTTTTATAACCGGAACCTTGTCAGCATTTCCCACCAGGTGTGGGTTACCCGTCCTGTCATAGGCAGGATACCACAGCAGCACACGCACTGTCTTCGGCCCGGTACCGCTCCAGTTCTGCCGTTTAGGATCGATAAATTTGCGGCTATCCAGGCCAACCGTTTGCAGTGGCTTACCGGCAACCTCTTTCTTCTCCGTTTGTGCATTAACAATAGCCGGCAGGCATAAGGTTATTAATAAGAGCAACAACAGCTTTTTTGTCATGCGTTTCAAGTATTTAAACTGTTTATTGAATAAGGATTTAGTCAACCGGAATATAGAGCTCCGTCAGCAGTTCATCCTGCGGGGTATTGCGTTGATTATTTAAGTAAACTTCGTATGCTTCATCCGCCCTGATATGATAACCACTCACCCAGCGCCAATAGTTATAAATATAATTCCAGGTTTGCCACAACGTATTATAAGGCCCCGTGTGGAGAAATACAGCCCATCGCCCTGCACTAATGCATGTGCACCGGATTTCATCCAAACCATCAAGCATTACTTCCCGGTTAAATACTATACCAGCGTCATACGCACAGTTCGGCTGGTAAACAGAAGTAACGCCCCGGATCACGCCTAATCTTTTCAAAACAGCCGCCTCAAGGTGGTATTTTTTTAAAATGATAAACCACTTGTCAAAAGCTTCATAAAAGGCGCGGCCAATATGCTCACTGAGCAGCCCCTCGTTGGCAATCTTCTTCGGCAGGTAATACAATGTAAACGCCTTATCTTCTATAATCCGGGGTATGAGTGCCGGGTTACTCATCCTTTGCAAAGAGACGGGGGCGGGAAAGATTAATGGAGCATTCCCGTAAAGCCGTTGAAACTGCGAAGGCGTGACACCCGTTGTTTGTTTAAAAGACCTGGAGAAAGCTGAAGCCGTCCAAAAACCGGATGCAATAGCTACGTCTGCAACCGGCACACCAGCCACCAGCATCCTGGCAGAATTTCTCATCCGCTGCTTTCGTATGTAACCAGCAAGCGTTTCTCCAGTAAATTCTCCAAATATCCGGTGAAAGTGATAAGGCGAATAACGAACAGCTTTGGCAATAAGATGGATATCGAGTTGTTCATCCCAATTTTCATCTGCAAAACGCATTGCAATATTTATACGCCTGCGATAATCCAAAACGGTGCTTGAATGGATTTCTTTAAATATATCCTTCCTTACTTTCACGGTTAATATTCAACTGGTTGAAGCGGCCGGTTTAAATTATCAGCTTCTTTCACAATATTAAATAAAAACACTTTCAGGCAGTGTTCCAAACTTGCTATTTTAAAAATGTGGCAGATTTTTAATTAAACGATTGCCTGAACTCAAGGGGTGAAATATTCGTCTTTGTTTTAAACAGTTTGCTGAAAGACTGCGGATGTTCAAAACCCAGTTCATAGGCTATTTCACTTACAGATAAACGCGTTGTGGAGAGTTTTTCTTTAGCTTTCTCAATGAGTTTATTATGGATGTGTTGCTGGGTGCTTTGTCCCGTCAATACTTTGAGCAAACTACTAAGATAGCCTGGCGAGATGTTTAATGTTTCAGAAATATACTGTACTGTAGGCAAGCCTTTTATTGCCAGGTCATTACTGTCAAAATAACCCGAAAGAATTTTTTCCAGCCGGTCAAGCACCTGGTGACTGGCAATTTTGCGGGTAATAAACTGTCGTTCGTAAAAACGTTCTGCATAAGTAAATAATAAATCCAACTGGGCAATAATTACATCCTGGCTAAACCTGTCTATGTTGCTGTGATATTCCTGCCGAATGTTTTGAATAATGTTGTATATGATGGCTTCTTCTTTGTCGGAAAGAAACAGTGCTTCATTTACAGCATAATCAAAGTAGGCATATTTTTTTATGTTTTTGGCCAGCGGCGTATTCCAGAGAAAATCGGGATGAATGAGTAGCAGCCAGCCTGAATGTTTTGGAATCACATCTTTATCCACCTCAATACTAAAAACCTGGCTGGGCGCCATAAAGAACAAAACGCCTTCATCAAAATCATAATCCTGCTGGCCATATTTTATTTTGGTATTTGATGTTCGTTTCAGGGCAATGGAATAAAAATCAAGTACCCAGCTTATGGAATTGTTTTCAGGCAAATTATTTATTGAATCAAAGTCTACGATGCTTATTAAAGGATGTTCAGGCTTTGGCAAATTCCTGAACTGGTGAAGTTCACTAATTGTTTTTATCCTGTATAGTTTTTTGTTTGCCATGCTATAAATATAATTATTGCTGATTGTACACGTCAGCAAATTCCTTTGCAAAGGCGGCAACTTTTACCTTGCCGAATGCAGCCGGTTTATTCTGCCCGTAATCTTCCCGTAAAATTCCGCTATGTATTGCCAATCCTAATTCTACCAGGCTGTATGCCACACCTTCGGGAATACCATTGCCCAAAAGCGCTTTCAATACCTGTTCTTCCGGCAATATTTTCCACTGCAAACCCGGTATGCCAATTGCCGCTCCCAGGCTTTGTGCAACTTCATTACATGTACATTCGTCGCTTACAACATAACGAACTTTTTCAGTGCCGTTCAAGTGCGTAATCTCTTCGGCTATGGCGGCGGCAATATCTATGGGCGAAACCAATGGCAGCCTGTCGTTATCTCCATAAACCGAACCTATAAAACCTGCGTATTTAATCATGGCTGCAAAAGAAAACAGGTTATAATAAAAGTATCCGGGCCTGATGTGTGTAAGCGATATACCCGGAATGGCGTTAAAAATTGTTTCTATTCTGTGGGAGCCTGTAATAAATCCTGTTCCCTTTTCCAAATGCGCACCATAGCTGCTCAAATGAATGACTCTTTTTACACCTGATTGCCGGATAGCGCTTGCATAAACTTCTCCCGTTCTTTCATAATATGCAATTTGATCCGCCTCACTAAAATTGGGTGGAATCATGCAATAAACTGCTGCTGCGTTTTTAAAAACCGGAATTAAAAAGCTTATATCTTCTACAGAACCAATTGCGGCTTTGGCGCCAATGGCCTCTATCTCTTTTTGCCTGCCGGCGTTATTACTGATGATGGTAACAGAATGTCCCTGCTGTATCAAAGTTTGTGCGAGTGGTTTGCTGATATGGCCTAACGAACCTGTTAATACAATATTCATTTTCTATGTTTTATTTTGACAGTACAAAATTGCACAGCCTTTAGAAAAGAGATTTAGCCATATCTGCTATTGTTGTAGCCAAATTGAATATTCACTTATACACATATTGAACAAACAACACAAGAATAAAAAACATGCAGGGGAGTGAAGAAATGAATAATGATATTTATCTCTTAAGGATGTTTAGTAACGAGGCCGTCTTATGGCACCTCATTTGTTAACTTACAATAGCTGCAACCTATTTTTATAATTCTATTTAAATGCCTGCTAATAAAATCCATATAGGTACTTCAGGATGGCTTTATAAACATTGGATTGGAAGATTTTATCCTGAAGGAAGCAACGCAAAGCAGCAATGGCAATTCTATGCCGGCCATTTCGATACCGTTGAAATAAATAATTCTTTTTACAGGTGGCCTGATCGTTCAGTATTTGAGGGATGGTATAAAAACTCACCGCAGAACATGCTGTTTTCGGTGAAAGCAAGCCGCTTCATTACGCACATGCGAAAGCTTACACAACCGGAAGCACCCATTACAAAACTATTTGATAATATAACTGCGTTAAGAAATAAGCTGGGACCGGTTTTATTTCAGCTTCCGCCAAAATGGAAAATAAATGTAATAAGGCTAAGCGATTTCCTGGAGGCCTTGCCAAAAGGTTACAGGTATGCGTTTGAATTCAGAGACGATACGTGGTATCACGAAGATATATATCAGCTCCTGCAGCAGCATAACTGCGCTTTCTGCATCTATCAACTCGCAGGCCATACTTCACCCATGAAGATTACTGCAGATTTTGTGTATGTAAGGCTACACGGGCCAACCGAAATGAAATACCAGGGCAGTTATAATAATATTGCACTTAAGAAATGGGCGAAGCAAATTCTTAGCTGGCAAAAAGAAAAAAAAGACGTGTACTTCTATTTCGATAACGACCAGGAAGCCTATGCTGTTTTTAATGCACTTACATTAAAAACGCTCGTAAAAAAACAGGTACATTGAAACCAAAACAGGACGCTTAAATATCGTTGCATCTAATCTGAAAATAAATATTACACACAGTTTATTTTATAAAAATGCGCTCAGTGCTCAGGCGCATAATTTTCTTTCTTCATGAAATATATTCAGGCTTCGCTATCGCCATCTTGTTATATTTATTCCGGTACTCAATTGGTGAAAGCCCCGTTAGTTTTTTGAATAAGTCGCGGAATGCTTTAGTATCTGTATAACCTACATCATACATAACTTCATTAATATTTTTCCGGCTCGTTTCAAATTGTTTTTTTGCTGCTTCTATTTTAATCCGCTGAATATATTCTAATACAGAATTGCTGGTGGCCTGCCTGAACCTTCTTTCAAATGTGCGGCGGCCTATTGCTGTTATTTTTGCCAGTTCATTAGTAGAAATTTTTTCATGAATGTTCTTTTCAATGTATTCCTGCGCCTTCAGTATTTCTTTGTCCGTATGATTTTTCTGTCCTTTAAACATTGCAAAAGTGGCCTGGCTGTCTCTGTCAATGTCAATAGCAAAATATTTGGAAGCAAGAATGGCGGTTTCCCTGTTGGTATATTTCTCTACTAAATGCAACAGCAAATTCCAGTAAGAGTTGGCGCCGCCACTGGAGTAGAGTCTTTTTTCTTCTGTTACAATATTACCTTCCACTACTTCCACATCGGGATACATTTCCCTGAACTCATTTTGAAAACCCCAATGCGTTGAACATTTTTTCCCATTTAATAAACCTGTTGAAGCCAATAAAAAAGCGCCTACACAAAGTGATGCCACTTCTGCACCTTTATTATATTGCTCCAGTATCCACGGCACGGCCGCTTTGTTTTTTGCTACGGCCGCCGGCATATCACCAAACAGTGCAGGAATAAAAACCAGATCGGTTTGGTTTACTTCTTTTAACTGCCTGTCTGTGTGCACAGAAAACATCCCGTTATTCAGTTTCACTTCTTTTTTTACACCAACCAGCTCCACATCGAATAAAGGCGCTTTTCCGGCAGAGATTAAAAACTGGTTTACCGTGGTAAATAAATACTGTGGGTCAGCAATGGCCTGCATTACAGAAGATTCAGGTACTAAGATGGATACTTTTTTCATGAAATAAAGATAATCTGTTTCTTGTCATAATCCACCCCTCAAACTGACATGTATGCCACCCGTAAATACCGGTTTTGATTACCATTTTTGTGTTGTCAATTTATTTAAACAACAATTTAAATTTTAGAACATGTCAACTAACAACGTACAACTACACAGGATTTTAGCAGCGCCGCCCGAAAAAGTGTTCAGGGCTTTTACTGATGCTGACGCAATAGCTTCATGGCTGCCACCTTACGGCTTTATTGCCAAAGTGCATGAAATGAATGCGAAAACAGGAGGCGCTTACAAAATGTCTTTTATCAATTTCTCAACCGGCAATGGCCATTCATTTGGAGGTGAATACATAGAAGTCGTTCCTAACGAATTGCTGAAATATACAGACAAGTTTGATGACCCAAACCTTCCCGGTGAAATGATCACTACCATAAAACTCAGGGCAGTATCATGCGGCACAGAACTAATAGCTACGCAGGAAGGAATTCCTTCAGTAATACCGGTAGAGATGTGTTATTTGGGATGGCAGGAATCATTAGACAAATTAAAAAGACTGGTGGAACCCAATATACCTGATGCATAATATAAGCGACACAAATTCAAGATTAACAATATTCATTTATTTAAAACATAATAAATGGCAAAGCAAAAAATAGCGCCATGTTTATGGATAGAAAAAGACGCTAAAAAAGCGGCGAAATATTATCTGTCCATTTTTAAGAATGGCAAAATGATTTCTTATAAAGCCTATAAAAATTCAGGAACGCCAAGTGGTGATTTTGATGTGGCTGAAATGGAATTACTAGGCATGAAATTTCAGATACTGGCCGCAGGGCCAATGTTTAAATTCAGTGAAGCTGTGTCTTTTGTTATTTTTTGCAAAGACCAGCATGAAGTGGATTATTACTGGAAAGCGCTTACTGCAAAGGGTGGCAGCGAAGGACCTTGCGGATGGTGCAAAGATAAATACGGATTATCCTGGCAGGTAATACCTGAACAGCTTTACAAATTGGAAAATCATAAGGAAAAAGCCAAACAGGAATATGCATTCAAGGCAATGCTGAAAATGAAAAAAATAATCATTGCCGACCTGGAAGAAAAATAGCTATCGTAATAACTTGAAATGAAAACCATTTATTCATACCTCTCCTTCAACGGCAATTGCCGTGAAGCAATGGTATTCTATAAAAAATGTCTTGGCGGCGAACTCAGTCTTCAAACGATTGGGGAATCGCCGCTATCAGAAACAATGCCCGCAAAAATGAAAAAATGCATTCTTCATGCTGTACTGTCAAACAAGGAATTTGTGTTAATGGGCACAGATATGGTAAGCGAAAGCGGGTTGTTAAAAGGCAATGCCGTCTCACTCGTGCTTACCTGTTCAAGCGAAAAAGAGATACGGGAATGTTATAAAAAACTTTCACAGGGTGGCGAGCAAACGCATCCTTTGGAAAACACTTTTTGGAACGCATTGTTCGGCGGATTAACAGACAAATATGGTAATACCTGGATACTTAATTATAACAGAGGAGAAATAAAACAGCCATAAAAATGTAGAACATCCGGAGCAACATTAATTCCTTATCTTAACTTTTATAGCAAATGCACAGAAGCAATGAATTTCATAATTCATTTCAATGGAATTATTCCGATTGCTTTGTGAATTATGCACCAGATCCACAATGATGGAAAGCAACAACTATTTATTGAATGCAGGTATTAATTAAATGCCTGTAATTAAAATGAAGAAGCTAATTTTTATTTTCCCGTGTTGTCAAGGCCTTCAAAAGCGCCTGCATCGCCCTGTGATTTTTCTTCGTTCAATCCTTCCTGCTGCGCCGTTTTATGAATACTTTTTTCAGCTTCAGTCATATCTGTATGTTGTTTATTCCTGATCACTTCTTCACCCAATTTACCAGGCGCACTTGCAGCCTGTGTTTTTTGATAATCGTCTTTTTTATCTTCTTTATTCATAACGGTTTTAATGTATATTATATAAATCAATTTTTGAATAAACTTTGGCCACGAAGTCTCTTCACAGGCAACAGCATGAAACATACTGCAACCTGACAGGTTTATTCCTAATGACCATGAAATTATAAGAACTAAATTGTAGGAGTGCCGCCTGTTACCTGTATAGTTGAGCTTGTCATATAACTTGATTCCTGCGATGCAAGCAATACATAAGCCGGCGCCAGTTCAGCAGGTTGTGCTGCACGTTTTAAAGGCACGTCCTTCCCAAAATTTTTTACCTTTTCAAGAGGCATGGTAGAAGGGATTAGCGGCGTCCATACCGGTCCGGGCGCAACACAATTTACCCTTATACCTTTCTCTGCCCAAAGCTGACCGAGCGCTGCGGTGAAATTTTGTATAGCACCTTTTGTTGCTGCATACGCAAGCAAACCCGGCGAAGGTTGATAAGCATTGATAGATGTAGTGTTTATAACTGTGCTGCCCGGCTTAAGATGCGGTTCTGCTAACCGGCACAAATAAAACATAGCAAAAACATTTGTTCTGAATGTGCGGTCCAATTCTTCCGAAGATAATTCCTGTATGGATTTATGCGACATCTGGAAAGCCGCATTGTTTACAAGAATATCTATTCCGCCAAGCTCTTTAACTGCCTGTTCAATAATTTGCCGACAATGCGCTTCATCCTGTATGTCGCCAGGCACCAGCACTGCTTTTCTGCCCGCCTCTTTTACCCATTTTTCTGTTTCTTTTGCATCTTCATGTTCATTGAGATAAGAGATAAGCACATCTGCGCCTTCACGGGCAAAAGCAATAGCTACGGCACGCCCGATGCCCGAATCTGCGCCGGTAATAACCGCCTTTCTTCCTGTAAGCTTTCCCGAGCCTTTATAAGAAGTTTCACCATGATCAACCTGAGGCTGCATTTCACTTTCCTTTCCCGGTACCGGTTGCCGCTGCTCAGGCTGAGGTGGTTGAGGATATTGATTAAGAGGATTTTCCATGTTGCTTTTTTTTGATGTTGTTTGCATCGTTTTTCTTTTAATGTTTATGAAGTTTCAGTTCAGATATTGTGCCAGTAAAGCCTGGACAAGTATGCACGATTTTTTCCGTGCATTGCCGGCTAAAACAAAATCACCAAATCAAAAGGCTGCTTTCAATAACTTTAACAGATAAAATTTTTTGTTGCTTTATCAACCCAGTTTGATAAATTCAAAACAGTGCGGGCAAAATTTAAACAAGCCAAATGGTTATGCGTTTTATTTTTTGGGATATTTCGTTTCCCATTCTTTCATTAATTTTTTATAATTTTCTGCATCAAGCATTTTTATAATATAGTCGAGCTTTTCTTCTTTTCTTTCATCACCTTCCTTCGATTGCGGAGAGCCTACACAAAACAGGAAGCTCAGGCCGGCTACCTGCCAAATCAATTGCAAAAATTCCGATTGCCAGTTTTCCATAGTGTCCCGCATCATTTGCTGAACATAATCTGAAACAACTGGTGTTTGCTGATGCTCCTTTTCTTCATTTACAAATGTGTTCCATCCAAAATACCAGTGAAGTCCTAAAGAAAAAATGAAAAGGAAGAGTGTAATCCATATATAATTTCTTTTTTTAAAACCAGTTATTCTTTGCATATACATATAGTTTTATAGTTAGAAATTATTTACTTCAAAAAAATTAAAGGACGGCATTGCATAATTATTTGTTTAGATAGCAATTATCATCGCAGATACTAAAGCCGGATAACTGAAAGCGCTTATAAAATCATGCCGGATGAGTATTAATCACATGAGGCTTAATAAGTGAAGACCTGAACTTTAAGGCGTAAAAGTTTTGCAGAAATCAACAGGATATTAAAACAATCTTTTAACCGGCGCATTCAATTATAAATAAATGGGGCAAATCTTCTATAAAAATCATACAGTATAAATTTAAACAGCAAAAAAAGTAAAAGATCAATATAAATACACCTGCCTGCCGGCCTTTTTGCTTAAGGCATATACTTTGATTTAATTCGTCATTATAATTAAAATTATTTTCAATGGCCGAACAACAAAGTGCTTTTTATAAAGCATTTAAAAAAGAATTGCTTGAACCGCTAAAAAATTACCTGCTTGAAAATAATGAAACAATTGCAGTAGCTGAGAGCGTAACGTCTGGCCTGCTGCAACTGGCCTTTGGCACCATAAAAGATGCAAGTTGTTTTTACCAGGGTGGAATAACTGCCTATAATCTTGGACAGAAATGCAGGCACCTTTTGGTTGAGCCGGTTCACGCTGCGGCATACGATTGCATCTCTCAAAATGTTGCCAAAGAAATGGCCCTGCATGTTTGCACATTATTCAGGAGTAACTGGGGTTTGAGCATTACCGGTTATGCTGCACCCGTGGAAAAAACCAAAGAAGTTTTTGCTTATTGCAGCATAGCTTATAACACAAGAATTGTTTTTGCTGAAAAAATAATACCACAACACACAGAACCTTCCGAGGTACAACTTGAATATGCCCGTAAACTGCTGCAATATCTTGGGGATTGCATGCATAAAAAATAACTGGCATTTCATGGCAACACATAACTGCATCAAAAAAATAGTGGCATAGTTTTAATTTGATTCATAATTATAATTTGATGCATTATGATTAACAGGGACGGCGCATGCATAAGCCTTTGGCAACAACATGCAACAAAATTTACGGGCAAACAAAATGCGGGGCAAACCTCATTCGATGTAGCAATTGCCGGAGGCGGCATTACAGGCATAACAACCGCATTGCTATTACAGAAAGCCGGCAAAAAATGTATTGTATTTGAAGCTTATAACCTTTGCTTTGGTACCACCGGCGGAAGCACCGCACATTTAAATACGTTGCTGGATAGCCCTTATACCACGCTTATAAAAAATTTTGGAAAAGAGAATGCTGCATTGGTTGCCCGTGCCACTGAACAAGCAATTCAATTGGTTAAGCAGTATATAAATGAATATAAGATAGATTGTGGTTTTAAAGATGCCGCAGCCTATTTATTTGCCGAAAACGATGAACAGGTAAAAGAGCTGGAAAGCATTCACGATGCCTGCCGTGAAGTAAATCTGAAGGCTGTATATGCAAAAGATCTGCCGTTAAACATTTCTTCCAAAAAAACAATGAAGATAGAAGGCCAGGCAAAATTAAACCCGGTTCAATATGTGCATGCGCTGGCACATGCTTTTGAAGATGCGGGCGGCATTATTATGCAGGATTGCCGCGTGGAATCTGTTGCAGATAATGAAGAAGTTGAAATAAAAACTTCAAAAGGAAATTTTCGTTCCTCATTCTTTATTTATGCTACGCATATTCCTACTGGTATTAAATTATTACACTTAAGATGTTCTCCTTATCGCTCGTATGCAATGGCAGTTAGTTTAAAGAATAAAGAATATCCGGCAGATTTATATTATGATATGTATGATCCTTATCATTATGTCCGCAGCCAGGAAATAAACGGGCAGGAATATTTAATAGCAGGTGCTGAAGATCATAAAACAGGACACATAGAAAACACCGGGGAATGTTTTGATAAGCTTGAACAATATGTAAGAAAACATTTTGATATTGAAACAATTGCCAATAAATGGTCTTCCCAATACTTTGAACCCGCTGATGCGCTGCCATATATCGGAGAGCTGCCCGGACATAGTGAAAAAATATTGGTTGCCACAGGTTATGGTGGCAACGGTATTACCTATAGTCATGTGGCTGCTGTTACATTACGTGATATTATTTTAAATAAACCCAATCCATATATCCGGTTATTTAATCCAAACAGGATAAAACCTGTAGCCGGTTTTGTTTCTTTTCTTTCCCATAATGCCGATGTGGTAAAACAATTTGCCGGCCGCATTTTTGGACATGACCAGCTAGATAAAATAAGTGATTTAAAACAAGGCGAAGGAAAAGTAATTAAATATGACGGTGAAGTGATAGCGCTGCATAAAGATGAAAAAGGCCATCTTCATGCAATTCATCCTGTTTGCACACACATGAAATGCGAAGTAAAATTTAACAACGCAGAAAAAAGTTGGGATTGCCCTTGTCATGGTGCGAGGTATAATGTGGATGGCGATGTTATAACGGCCCCTTCCAGTCACAACCTTGAAGATGTAAACATAAAAATGCACAAGCCCTGAATGTATGAAGAGATATCTCTGTCATATAAAAAATTATAAACAGCGGTATATGGTTTTGGAATGATTCCTGTATTTAAAATCATAAATATTTATTATGGCAACTACAACAAAAAAATCAAGTGATAAACGCTCTTTAATTGCTCCAAACGGAGATAAGCGTTATGTGAAAAGAGATGCGCAGGGCCGCTTTAAAGAAAGTGATGATGTGAGCCGTTCATTAAGTGCCGATAAAAGGCAACATGCAAAAACAAAATCAAAACCGGGTTACGGCGATAAAGGCGACAGTTAAGCTATGCCTTCGTCCGTAATCGGGAAGATACAGTATGATCCCGGGACAAAATCGTTAGAGGTGCATTTTGTTTCGGGATTAATATATGTTTATCACGATGTGCCGCAACCTATATATGCAGCCTTTTTATCATTTCGTGAAAAAGGCATTTACTTCAACCGGCATATAAAAGATAAGTACAGGTTTACCAAATTGCCTGGAATACAAACATAGACACATGGCAAGAAGTTTCCATGCAATTTTGCTCTCTTAATGCTTTTACTAAAAGACATTATTCCGGCACTTCAAGCGGCAAATGAATCAGGTTTTGGAAGTGCTGACCGATGGCTCGAATGCAAGACTATTATGTACGCCTTAACTATTCCATTTCCAAATGTCTTAGCTGTTATTCAGCTTCTCCAAAATCTTCCGCTGCGCATCTTTTAATTCATCTTCAGTAAGCTTTATTTTACCTCTTGTAAAATTCAGGTCATCCATAGTATTAATGGGCACGAGGTGCAGGTGGGCATGTGGTACTTCGAGGCCAACGACAGCCATACCGCAGCGTTTGCAATCACAAGATGCTTCTATGGCTTTTGCTATAGGTTTTGCAAATACAAGTATTGATTGCAGATAATCATCTCTTAAATCATATATCTTATCCACTTCAATTTTTGGTATCACCAGCGTATGGCCCGGCACCAGGGGAAATATATCTAGAAACGCATAAAACTTATCATCTTCTGCAATTTTATAAGAAGGGATTTCGCCGGTAATAATTTTTGAAAATATGCTCATAAAAATATTTTAAATACATCAAAAATAAAAAAGCTGCGCAATGTGCGCAGCTTTAAAGTATGGGCAAAAAAAATTAAATAGCTATTTCTTCAATTTTAAATTTCAGGATACCTGTTGGCGCTTTTACCACAGCCACTTCACCTTTTTGCTTACCCAGCAATCCCTGGCCTATGGGTGATGAAACAGAAATTTTATTGGCTTTAAGATCAGCCTCTTTTTCACCAACGATCTGGTAAGTAACCGTTTTTTTGGAAGCCACATTGGTAATGGTTACTTTGGTTAAAATAGAAACCTTGCTGGTGTCAATTTCGCTTGCATCTACAATTCTTGAGCTGGCAATCTGGCCTTCAAGCAATGCAATCTTAGCTTCCAGAATCCCCTGGGCTTCTTTAGCTGAATCGTATTCAGCGTTCTCTTTCAAATCGCCCTTTTCTCTTGCTTCGGCAATGGCACGTGAAGCCGCAGGCCTTTCAACAGATTTCATGTGTTGCAATTCCTGCCGCATTTTTTCAAACGCTTCCTTTGAAACGTACATAGTGTCACTCATAATATCTGGTTTTAAACGAGTAAAAAAAAATACAACGCCACAAATACATGCAGCGTTGCATAATCACAAATATAGTAAAAAACGTGTTAAACAAACGCAACAAATAAAATATTATAGCCCGTTTTATGCGCCTTCTACCAGGATGATTATTTGTTGTACAACGCCGTTAGAAACAGCCCTTTTGTTTAATAAAAATGACAGATGAAAGCAACTCTATTTCTCATGGAAATAATAATTTTTATTTTTTATCATATAACAATGAAACTTAATTTTAAGTAATATTTCAGGGGCTGATTTGCTCTAGTAATTGCTGCTGCTATCTATCGTTTAATCTCTCACAATGAAACAAACATCTGCCAAAACAAAAATTACAGTTGAAGATTTTACGCAACAGCCTGAGGTGCTGCAATGTCTCGAACAATTAAAGGTAGCATTTGATACAACTAAAGGCGGCCGTGAATTTATTATTTCTGATGTGCTGGATAAAGAAGGCCATCAATATGTAAACCTTGTGCAGAAAGGCGGTGGTGTTTTAGGCGTTGCATTGGTGGGCTACACTTACATTCTTGAAGAAATGGGCGTGCGTTTCATACGGCTTGCAGGTACCAGCGCCGGCGCAATAAATACGGCTTTAATGACCGTGATTGGAACAGAACCCAATACCAGTAACAATTCAAAACAAAAAGTAAAAGGCAATAAAAAAATAGCAAAATCAAAAAAAATATTGCAGGCTATTTGTGACCTTGATTTCTTTAGTCTTGTTGACGGCCATCCCGCGGCCAGGGCACTTATTCAATTGTTTATTAAAGACAAGAATTTCAACGCACAGCTCAGCAAATGGTTAACCATTATGCTTATAACTTTAATTGCACTGCCCATGCTTGGTTTTATCGGCCTGGGCTTGCAACACATCTATACATGGATGGCGGGCATCACAACAACTGTATTTATTATAACCGGCCTTTATTTCACCTTGGTGCTTATACTTTGCGGTTATCTTTTTTTTCTTGCAAAGCGCCTAAAAAGTGCAGGTTTTGGAATAAACCCCGGCGATGTTTTTTACGACTGGATTAAAGCCCGCCTGCTCGAAAACAATATTAAAACGGTTTCTGATCTTATTGAAGCAGCCTCTACGCCTGTTGACGATTTATATCTCAGGGAAGAAAGTGTTGAAAGCCTTAACGGGCTGGAAGGTGATGTAACTTTTATTGCTTCGGAAATTGTATCGCAGAACAAGATAGAGTTTCCAAAAATGAGCGGGCTTTTCAGAGAGAATATAAATGATCTACAACCCGCCGGTTTCATACGGGCATCCATGTCTATACCCATTTTTTTTGAATCCTATTTTATAAGCGATATACCATGTGAAGAAAAAAATATCCGGCAATTATGGGAAGATATGCTGGAAAAAACAAAACCGCCTTCCACCGCCAGGTTTGTAGATGGCGGTATTCTCTCTAATTTTCCTATCAATATTTTTTACAACCCTAAAGTGGATGTGCCCCGCCTGCCCTCATTTGGTATTGACCTTGATGATGAAAAGGACCCAGGCGATGTTTATGGCGAAAGCTGGCGGCAAATGCCCGTTACAGATAGGAAGACAAATGATGAAGGAGAAGATTCTGAAAACTGGAGCCTGACCGGATATATTTACCGGTTGTTTAATACCGTAAGGTTTTATTACGATAAAGATTTTCTTATTAAAAACAAATTTTATAAAAAAGGAATTGGTTCCATTCCGTTGAAAGGATTTAACTGGCTTAATTTCTTTTTAGAAGATGAAGACAAGATGAAAATGTTTGTACTTGGCGCTAAAACTGCAACAGCGTTTTTACTGAATTTCAACTGGCAGGAATATAAAGCAGGAAGGAAAGAAATGCAGCTAAAATTAAACCAGGAGAAATAGCGCTTTTATAAAAAATTTCTATAACTGCATCAAAAAAATAGTTATGCTTTTATACAATTTAAATAACTGGCAATTATTCACCATAGCTTTTGGCTTAATGCTTTTTGTATCATTTATAATGATGATACAAAGCCGCAATTTTTATACATTCCATCTTACCAAAAGAAGGTTCAGCATTATGGAACTGGAAACGCCGGCCACTTATGCAGAACTGGTTAAAGTGATAAAAGGCTTATATGCATTGCCTGCTAATGACAGCAAAAAATCTATCGGTGCATTAAGAAGGCAGTTATGGGTCGATTTTCTTTTTATGCCGCTTGCCTACGGCAGCGTATTTTTAATTTGCCTGCAGGTATCCATAAAATTTGAGCCAGGCTTTTGGCACTGCATATTTTTAATACTTGCAGTATTACAGCTTATTCCGTGGCTATGTGACATCATCGAAAATATTTACCTGTTAAAAAAAATTAAGCAGGGGCCCAACATTAACGATTCAAAAGAAGCACTGGCTGCAAAACGCAAATCACATAAAGCATATCTTATTATGGAAGGTTTTAAATGGGGCATAGCGCTTGGCGCAACTGTTTCAGCTATAAGCGCTGTTTGCTTTTTTTGGTTAACAGGAAACTATACGGCTTCATCTTTAAAATACTTACTAATAACCCTTGCCGAAATAATTGTTTTTTTAATACTTGCAGGCATATTTAATAAAAAGAAAGCAGTGGTTAGATAGTTTTAAACTGTAATAATATATGGCAAACTGACTTGGCTTTGCATGCATTAGATCAATTAGTTTTACGCTGCCATTTTTTATATTCCATTTTCATACAATGCCCGCAGGGCCTGTAATTGAGGGCAAGCGCTTCTTTTTCGCTGGCAAAGAAAACCCTGTTTTCCCGCTTCATTCTTTTACCGGACGCACAACTTAATTTGCCATATATTTTCAGCTTCCTGTTTCCTCCAAATAAAATTTCCTGCTTCCTGATTCTATATCGTAAATCAATGTTAGATATTTCATCATGCCTTATCATTCATGCTAACTTAATGCATCATGAAAAATGATTCCCAGTGTGTAGCGGCTTCCATGCTGCACTTCGCTTACACCATGCTTCATGTTTGCCCGGTAGTAGCCTTTAGTGCTTTTCTCCGGTTTAAAGTTGGTTGTAAAAATCAATGCATCACCTTTGCGCGGATTCATAACAATCGCTTTGGACTGCGCTCTTGGAACCTGCTGTGTTAATAAAAACTCGCCGCCCGTAAAATCTTTTCCAGGTTCACTAAGCATCAATACTATCTGCATAGGAAAATAAATATCGCCATACAAATCCTGGTGCAATGTGTTGAATCCGCCTTTGCCATATTTCAAAATCAATACAGTTGCTTTCTCTTGTTTGTTATTATGACATTCTTTCAACAACGCTGCATGAGCTTCCGGAAATTGCCTGTTAATATGCAGGTTTTTGAACCATACATTGGCTATACATGCCAGATGAGGATAAATATTTTCGCGGATTGTTTGAATGATGGCCGGCAACGGGTAGTTGAAATATTTGTATTCGCCAAAACCAAAGATATAACGTTCCATCACAACGGTTTTACGATATGCATTTGAATCAGGATACGCAGCTTTCAATGCTTCACAATCTTCATTGGCCAGTAATCCCGGAATAATGGCATATCCATTCTGATGCATTCTTTCTGTAATATTGTCCCAATCTGTATTTTGTATTTTTTGAATGATGTGCTGCATTAATACTGCTTTAATTTTCAGAATTTGTTTTTACGCCTTCCCAGCCTATGATAGCTGCTTTTCTTGTTGGCCCCCACATATAACCGCCAAAATTTCCTGCTGACTGAATAACACGGTGACAGGGAATAAGGTAGGCTACGGGGTTATTGCCGATAGCTGTTCCAACTGCTCTTGATGCTTGTATGTTACCAATTTGCTCAGCAATATTTTTGTATGTTGATAGTTTTCCCATCGGTATTTTCAACAGGCTTTCCCACACTTTTAATTGAAAGCCGGTTCCTTTCAAATGCAGCTTAATTTCATGCAGCCTGCTCCAGTCGTTTTGAAAAATGAATAAAGCATTTTGCTGCAATAAATCCAGCTTTCTTTCAACAGCAGCATTGGGAAATTTAGTTTTAAGATTATTAATCGCTTTTTCTTCATCATCCTCAAAAGCCATATAACAAATACCCTTTGAGGTGGAAGCAACTATCAGGCTGCCAAAAGGGCTTTCCGCAAAACTGTAATTGATAAAAAGATTTTTGCCGCCATTTTTATATTCGGCAGGCGTCATCCCTTCAATGTTTACAAATAAATCATGCAAGCGGCTCGTGCTTGAAAGCCCTGTTTCAAAGGTTGCATCAAATAGTGTTGTGCGGCCATCTGCCAGCGTTTTTTTAGCATGCTCCACGCTTATATATTGCAGGAATTTTTTCGGGCTGGTGCCTGCCCATTCAGTAAATAACCGCTGAAAATGCGAAGGGCTTAAATGTATCTTTTCAGCAACTTCATCAAGATTGGGCTGTTCCCTGAAGTTTTGCCGGATATAATCAATTGCCTGTGCAATACGGTCATAATTAATTTTTTCCTTTGTCTCCATTTCTTCCAAATTTTGTAATGCAAAAATCCACATGATTTTGCTGTTAAAAAATCCGAAACCTGCTAAGTTTTATTATGAGTAATCCGGAAAAATAAATTTTATTATAGTCACAGTGCACAGATATAAATTTGTGCATTGGAGACTATAAGTTCTTAACATTTATTATGCTTATTAAGCACGGACGGCAACCGAAATCCTTGAAAAATCTTTACCTGTCATTAAATAAATAACTCAGAATTTCAGTAGATATTTTAAGCATAAATTTTATACGTTAAATGTTGAAAACTGCCGCTCAACCGCCCTGTCAAAATTTTGTAATTTTGCAGCCGATGAATCGAACAAATAACAAAAAAATTAAAATAGCAATCCTCGATCTTTATGAAGGCGCTGCCAACCAGGGTATGCGTTGTTTGCAGCAAATCGTAGATGAATGGGCTTTAAAAAACAATAAAGATGTTCAGCTTGATATTTTTGATGTGCGGCTGAAGCTTGAACTGCCAGATCTTTCTTATGATGCTTACATTTCAAGTGGTGGACCCGGCTCACCAATGGATACGGCCGGTCTTGAATGGGACAAGAAATTTATGCATTGGATTAAACAGGTTAATAACTGGAATAATGATTTCAGCAACTATCCCAAAAAGCATGTATTCTTTATCTGCCATAGTTTCCAGCTTGCCTGCAGGCATTTTAAAGTGGGCAATGTTTGTGCGCGTAATTCAACTTCATTCGGTACATTTCCTGTACACATGACGTTCGATGGCGCCAACGAAATGGTTTTTGCCGGCATGAAAGATCCTTTTTATGCTGTTGACAGCCGTGATTACCAGGTTATTCAGCCTAACCATAACCGCCTGAAAGAAATGGGTGCAAAAATATTGGCTATCGAAAAAGAACGGCCGCATGTGCACTACGAAAGAGCAATCATGGCTATTCGCTTTAATGATTATTTCATTGGCACACAGTTTCATCCCGAAGCTGACGCTGTTGGCATGACGGTGCATTTGCATACGCCCGACAGGAAAGAAACGGTTATTAAAAATTATGGTGAGGCTAAATGGCAAAGCATGATCGAACACCTGAACGATCCGGATAAAATTTTATGGACATACAGCCACATCATTCCAAATTTTCTCAATATTGCTATTGAAGAATTAGTAGAGAATTAATTTTTGATGGCCGGCTGTAGTAATGCTATTTAACTTCCCTGCCTGATCTGTGTTCACGCAGGCAGGATTTGGTCACGCACTTCAACAATTGGTTTATTAATCAGCCACACTTGAAACTTAAAAACACAAAAGGTTATTCAGTCATTCAGCAATGGCTTGCATCTAAAAACATGCAGGCATTCCGTTTCCAGGAAGAAACATGGCAACACATCATTAATAATAAAAGTGGTTTGGTAAATGCACCCACCGGGTGCGGTAAAACTTTTTCTGTTTTTTTGGGCAGTCTTATTCAATTTATTAATAACAATCCCGATAATTATCAAAAAGAAAAAAATAATGGCTTACAATTATTGTGGATAACACCCTTGCGTGCATTGGCAAAAGATATTGGCCGGGCTATGGAAGAAGTAATAGAAGCGCTTGGCATGCAATGGCAAATTGGTATCCGCAACGGCGATACCGATATAAACGAACGGCAACGGCAAACCCGCAATACGCCCGAAGTTTTAATTATCACGCCTGAAAGTTTAATGTTGCTCCTCGCACAAAAAAACTATCCCAATTTCTTTAAATCCCTACATATTATAGCTGTTGACGAATGGCATGAGCTACTGGGCAGCAAACGCGGTGTGCAGGTGGAATTGGCCATAAGCAGGATTTTAGCTGTAAGCGGCAAACTGCAAGCTGCAAGCGAGGAAAAACCGGCTGGGGTTAAGCGGCAGAAACTCGCAGCTCATAGCACACAGCTCACAGCTTCTGTTTGGGGTATCAGCGCAACCATTGGTAATCTTGATGAGGCGCGTGAAGTGCTGTTGTCAAGCTTAAACTCTCCCCTCTATAGGAATGAAGTTGGAGGGGAGGTTGTAGTTAAGGCCCGCATGGATAAACGTATCGAAGTAATTTCAGTTCTCCCTGATGAAATTGAAAAATACCCGTGGGCAGGCCATCTTGGTATTAAACTGGCAGAGAAAGTTGTGCCTATTGTTGAACAAAGCAATACCACGCTCATCTTCATCAATACAAGAAGCATGAGCGAATTATGGTATCAAACCTTGCTCACCATTGCACCACAATTTGCGGGTGTTATGGCATTGCATCATGGCAGTATTGAGCATGAATTAAGAATTTGGGTGGAAGAAGCTTTACACGCGCAAAAATTAAAAGCGGTTGTATGTACGGCCAGCCTTGACCTGGGTGTTGATTTCCGCCCTGTTGATACGGTGATACAGGTTGGCTCGCCCAAAGGCGTTGCCCGTTTTTTGCAGCGCGCAGGCAGAAGCGGCCATGCACCAGGCGATATAAGTAAAGTATATTTTCTGCCCACCCATTCGCTTGAACTGGTGGAAGCAGCAGCCTTAAAATCGGCTATTCATGAGCAGGTGATTGAAAGCCGGCAACCTATGCTGTTATGCTTTGATGTACTGATGCAATACTTATGCACGCTTGCCATTGGTGAAGGTTTTAGGCAGGAAGAAATTTTGGAGGAAATAAAAGGGACGTATTGTTTTCGGGATATTACTGCTGAAGAATGGAATGAAATATTACAGCAGATAACCGACGGCGGCAGGGCATTGGAAAATTATGATGAATATAAAAAAGTGGAGATTGATGAGAAAGGCCTTTATCGCATCAGGAACAGGCGTATTGCCATGCGGCACCGCATGCAGATAGGCACGATTGTAAGCGACGCTATGATGAAAGTGCGCATGATGAACGGCAGTTATATCGGCATGATAGAAGAATGGTTTTTAAGCCGTCTTGAGCCTGGCGACGCATTCACATTTGCAGGGCGTAATCTTGAACTGGTGATGATTAAGGAAATGACAGCACATGTAAAAATATCACCCAAAAAAAAATCGATCATTCCAAGCTGGATGGGCGGCCGCATGAGTTTAACAGCTAATCTCGGCATGCTACTGCGCCGCACTTTCAACAAGGCATTAAAGCCTGATTCACCTGAACTGAAAGCATTACAACCATTGTTTAAACTACAGCAACATTTATCACATATTCCGCAAAGTGATGAATTGCTGATTGAACAAATTGAAAGCAAAGATGGCTTTCATTTATTGGTTTATCCTTTTGAAGGCAGGCAGATTCATGAAGCGATGAGTTCAATTCTCGCCTGGCGAATAAGCCAGATAACGCCTATTACTTTTTCCATAGCCATGAATGATTATGGCTTTGAATTATTGAGCGATCAGCCGGTGCCTGTGGACGATACCAACGTGCGTGAATTGTTTACTACAAATGATTTAATAGCCGATATTCAGCGCAGCGTAAACTCTGTTGAAATGGCGTCAAGAAAATTCCGGGATATAGCTGTTATTGGTGGATTAATTTTTACGGGTTATCCCGGCGAGCCTAAAAAAGCAAAACATTTGCAGGCCTCTGCATCACTGTTGTTTAGAGTGTTCAGCGAATATGATCCTAACAACATTTTGCTAAAGCAGGCTTATCACGAAGTGTTTGAACAGCAGATGGAAGAAGTGCGTTTGCGCACGGCTTTGGAACGTATTCAGCAAAATGAAATCGTTTTAAAATTTCCGCAACGTTTCACACCGCTCTCCTTCCCTATTATTGTGGATGGATTAAGCCGTTACAATCTTTCATCGGAAAAGTTTGAAGACAGGATAAGAAAAATGCAGAACCATTTGGAATAATGATGGTTCTGTCAAAATTTAATCATAAAAATTTTACGACAAAAAATATAGATATCTAAACACTTTAAAACATATTTAATTGAAAACATTTATATCAATCTTATTAGCGCTTATTTCATTTAATATACAGGCGCAAACTGATTCCGCTAAAACATTGCTCTGGCAAATAACCGGGCCGGGCATTACAACGCCTTCTTATTTATATGGTACTATTCATTTAATGTGCCCGGATGATATTGTGGTAAATACGGAGCTGCGAGCAAAATTCTATTCAACCAAACAATTATACCTTGAACTGGATATGGATGATCCATCCATACTGATGAAAACCATGCAGCAAATGACCATGAAAAATGATACTACGCTTAAACAACTTTTACCTCCAAAGCAATATGATTCTGTTGTGTCAGCCTTTCAAAATATATCAGGGCTCCCGCTAACTATGATGCAAAAAATGAAGCCGCAGCTAATTGAATCTGCCATTTATCCAAAGCTGCTTGGATGCGATGGAGCGCAGGCCTGGGAGCAAAAATTTATGCAAATGGCAAAAGCCAATGATATGGAAATCAAAGGGCTTGAAGAAGTAGAAGACCAGTTAAAAATATTTGATGAAATTCCGTATAAAGCACAGGCGGAGGAATTTGCAGAATCAGTGCTGCACATTGACAGCGTTAAAAAGAGTTTTAATAAGATGCTTGATTTATACAAGCAAAAAGACCTGGATGCTTTAAGCAAAATGATGGATGAAACAGGCACGCCCTCTGATTTTATGGATATGCTTCTAAATAACCGCAATAAAAAATGGATACCTGAAATTATTGAACAGGCTAAATTGAAACCCACATTTTTTGCTGTGGGCGCCGCCCATCTTGGCAATACCAATGGCGTTATTAACCTGCTAAGGCAAAAAGGATATACTGTTACACCTGTTTTTTATTAAAAAACTTCAACACAATAAACCTTTTACCTTTTTGCAACTCAATAGGTTTAATATGGCATGCTGTTGGTGCTTATTAAATCAATAAATTTTCTTATGAAAAAGCTATTTGTAATTTTTAGCCTTGCTGCAAGTGCTTTAATTTTCAATAGCTGCAGCACTTCCCATTATGTTGCAGAACAACCTGTGGCGCCTGTTTATGCAAGGCCGGTTTCACCCGGGCCAACATACGTGTGGGTTGACGGAGACTGGCGCTGGCACAGGGGCCGTTATGTTTATGTAAACGGTCACTGGGCAAGGCGGAGGTCGCATCAGGCCTGGGTTAATGGCAGTTGGGCAAGAGGGCCTCACGGTTTTTACTGGAGGAAGGGACATTGGAGATAACATAATAAAGGCTGCTTTCTGCAGCCTTTATATTTAATATTGTTTTTTAACTAAACGATGTT